>CAYRDH010000001.1:0-67187 GCA_964423025.1 uncultured Candidatus Saccharibacteria bacterium
CTTGGGGTTTTCTTTTTCTAAAAAGAGTAATTGGGCGATTATAGTATTAGCCATCTCGGTGCCAATAGTGCCACTGACAAAGATGATTCTATCTTTAAGTAGTCGTGAATAGATATCGTAGGCTCTTTCACTGCCTCTCTCTTTCTCTATAACTGTTGGTATTAAATTCATAAGAGATAATTTATCTAAAATTATTTCTTCTTCTCTCTCTTCTTGGTTTCTTTCTTGTCTGTTGTTTTCTCTTCCTTTTTCTCGACCTTTATGACTTCGTCTAAGAATTGGTGGAATGCTTTCTCCTTCTGTTCCACTCTTCTGATATATTCTTTCCAGCCTGCATCTTTGAATACAGAAGGATCTGTATTTTCTGGAGCACCCTTCTTTATTAATTCAATCTTCTTCTCTAAGTCTTCGTCTGTAACTTCTATATCTCTTTCTTCTGCGTAGAGTTTAAGGAAAACATCTGTTTGAAGTGCCTGCTTTGCATCTTCTTTCCACATCTCTCTCATCTTATCTAGAGTGATATTGTTTGCCTTAAGGAACTGATCTATATCTATTCCCTTCTGTTGCATATCTGTAATGAAAGCTCTCTCTCTTTCAGATGCTTCATAGTCTATAGCTGCTTGTGGTATTTCTATATTGGATAGCTTTATAGCTTCTTTCAATGCCTCGTCCTCCAATTTGTGATGCATCATGTGTTCCTTTTGGGAAAGTATTGCATCTTTTATGTGCTTCCTTAATCCTTTAAGATCCTCCACACCTTCTAATCTTAGCAATTTAATTATTTCCTTTGCCCAGTCCTCATTTATCTCTTCAGCTTTTGTTTTCTGGTTCTCTTGTAATCTTTCTAATGCCTCATCCACCTCTTTTTTAGATACAGAGACATCTTCGCCCTTGATTTCTAGCTTTTTAAGATTTCCCATCTTAAATTCTGGCATTACTGTAATATTCATTGTGAATTCTAAGTCAGCATCTTTCTCGAAGTTAGGAAATTCTTTATATTCTGGTGGTGCAATTGGTAAAACCTCTTCCTTAACAAGAACTTTTTCTAGATATTGTGGGATAAGTTTTTCTATAGCTTGAAGCTTTAGTGTGTGCCCAACATGTGGTTCTACGAGATCTCCAGGAACTTTTCCTTTCCTAAATCCTTTTACATTTGTATCTTCTAGCTCTTTTTTCAAAATAGCCTTATATTCCTTGTCGAACTCCTCTTTTGGAATGGTAATTTTAAACTGAATAGTATCTTTGGAAATATCTTCCCTCTTGTATGTATCGCTCATGAAATTTTCTTTTTATATATTAAAATTGCGGTCAAAGTCTACACTCTTTTATATAATTTGTCCAGTTTTGCTATTACTACAAAGCGTTTTTCTGATGTCCATAGGGGTGTACAAGTTATTAGAGTTATACGGTAGTCATCTGTCTGTTGTATGACGGACACATCATTAGGTTCTACAATTTTGGTCTCTGTGACTATGTAGTTTAGATGTTCTTCCTCTTCTGGTCTGTTGGGGTCAGTATTTTGTGATATTACTATGCTCTCTCCTATTTTAATGTCTTCCAGGTTAAAGAGGGTGTCTTTTCTAGGTGGTAGGTGTAGGAAACGGTGACCAATTATTACGCTGTTCCCCTTCTCTCCTGGAAATGATGTGGTTGGGAAGTGCCAGAAACCATCGTTCATTCTAAGTGAAGATTCCCCCTGTACTATCTGCCCCTCTATGTTTATTGTTTCTATCTGGATGGTTGTATTTAATTCTTCAAGGACTTTTCTGTCTAGATTTATTTCTGCTCCTTTTAGGGATTCTTCTATGGAGGTGGCCCCGAGGACTTGTTCATGGTATTTCTCTCTGTTGGGAGATATCTGTGTAAGAATTTTCACACTTGCTTCCTTTGATATGTTGTAGAAGTCAAATGAATTGAAAGCCAAAACCAGGTTGTTGTAGTTGGGGTATAAGATGAAGAAAAAGGCAGGTGAAAGCACTAATAGTATTAGTAAAAGTGTTATTGTTATTTTCTTAAGGTTTTTCATATTTCTGCTCTATTCTACTATTTTTCTGAGATGGTTGCATTATTCTACCAATTATATTATTCTAAGATTAGATGCATATAAATTTTAATATAGGATAAAGTGGCAAAGAAAAAATCTAAATCTGCCAAGACATCTAAGGTTTCTAGAAAGGTTGTTGAGAAGACACAACCTAAGGACTCTATGCTATCAAAGGTGGAGATAAAGAAACCAGATAGCCAAGAGAGAATTTCTAGGATTGTAGGAACTATCTTCATATTCTTAGGAATTGCACTTATTGGTTATGGAATATACTCTTTCGTTAGGTTCAGTAGGACTCCAGAATTGGATGAAACATTGGATACCCCTTCCCTATCTGGGACAGAGGTTATAACTAATGATGAGAACGTCCTTATAAAAGGTACCGCTGACAGCTTTGACGAGGTCTTTGTTTATGTAGATAACGAGGAAGTTGCAAGAGTAAAGGTGGATTCAGAAGGAGCTTTTGAATACGAATATCCTATCGAAGATGAAGGTACATACGCAGTGTCTGTAGCTGGTGTTAAAGGTTTTCCAAAGAGATATATCTCTTTGCAATCTGACATGAGGATGGTTGAAGTGGATAGAACAGATCCTGTATTAACAGAGATAGATTACCCTGAAGAGGTTGGAACAGAGAGTTTTACACTCATTGGAAATGTAGAACCTAATGCAGAGGTTGTTGTAACAAGAGGAACAGACAAATATGTTGCAACATGTGATGAGCAGGGAGACTTCAAGATCACCGAAATTCTTCTAGAAGAAGGACCAAATGTATTTGGTGTAAGTATAGTTGATGAAGCTGGTAATGAAGTAGAAATTGACGAGAAAGTTAAGGTTACATACTCTATGGACAGTGATGTTAATGGAAATGCAGTAACAGATGAAATACCAGTTGCTTCTGGAGAATTAGAGGAGGCTATGCAGAAATTACTAGGTAATAATCTAATGATGCTATTTGGATTAATTGCAATGGTAGCATTCTTCTTTAGCTCTGGTTTTGCTTTTCTTAAATACAAAGGAAAGGAAGAGTAAGCTAAGCTATTCGTAAAAGAATTTAAAAGGGGAGCAGATGCTCCCCTTTTAATTTTCTGTTAATATGTACTGTGAAAATTTTCAAAATTTCTCTACAAAAATATTTGTTGCTTACGACTTTATTAGCAGTCTACTTTCTTGTCCCCTCTTTTGTATTTGCCAATGATGCTGTCACTGAAGAGTTCTATATAGAAGAAGGCCAGGAAGAACAATTAGAGCAGTTAGAAAACTTAGAACAGTCAGAGATGGTTGAGGTTTCTACGGAGGAAGATTCTATGGTGGCTGAACAATCTGAGCCAGAGAGGGAAATATTTAAGGGAAGGATAATTAAACAGGAAAAAGTTGACTGTGGGATGATGGGAGGAGGAAGTGAAATTGATTGTTTTAGTTACGAGGTTGAACTTCTGGAGGGAGAAGAACAAGGGGATTTTGTAGAGACTATGCCCACATGGATCACTAATGAAGAAGCTCTCTTTGACGAAGGGAGTCTTGTATACCTTTCCAAGACAGAAGGTTTTGAGGGTGAAGAAGTTTGGGCAGTGGAAAGCTATTCTAGAGAGAGAGCTCTTTTAATCCTCTCAGGCGTTTTTGTATTCCTAATTATATTAATAACAGGAGTCCGTGGCTTAAGAGCTACCATAGGCTTGTTTATAAGCTTTTGTACAATTTACTTCTTTGCCATACCTAGGATTAATGTCGGTTCAAACTTCTTTTTAATCTCAATAATTACGATTTTCATCCTTTTGTGTGCTGCAACTTTTGTCACCTATGGTTTAAACAAAAAGTCCCTTATAGCATTTAGTTCGACTCTCTTGGGTATTTTAATTATTATCGCAATCGGTTATGTTGTCACTACCGCTTTAGATATTAATGGCCTTGGTGAAGAGGAAGCCACTATGTTATTTGATACGACACAGGGTGTCGTGAGACTCTCCTGGGTGTTTCTCTTGAGTATTGTGATCGGTGCTCTGGGTGTTCTGGATGATGTGACAGTTGGGCAAGTGTCTTCAATGTTAGAAATCTACGAGACCGATAAAACTCTTCCGCCAAAGGAGCTCTTTAGAAAGGCTATGAATGTAGGAAAAGATCATATAGCATCTATGGTTAATACCCTATTTATAGCTTATGCCGGTTCAAGCTTTGCTCTTGTAATGCTACTTTCCGCCAATAGCCCTGATTTTAGGATATTAATCAATGAGGGCTTTATAGTTGAAGAGATTGTTCGAACACTAGTTGCAAGTATAGGGTTGATTTTGGTAGTCCCCCTAACCTCTTTTATTGCTTCAAGGCTAGTTGTTAAAGTTCTCAAGTGAATATAAAATTGTTATAATCATAAATAAATTAAGCAACCATAACATGCCAAGAATATTCTCATTCAAAGATAATAGAAAAACTTCAGATACGAGCCCCAGTAGAGAGAGGATAGATACGTCAAAGGGGGAAAATATATCTGGGACTAATTACAAGCAGAAGAACAAAGAAAATCTGACAATAGATTTATCTACTAGAACAATGTTCTTTATCTTGGCTATCCTTGGATTTATATTCTTCTCTGCAGAGCTTATCTCTGTGATTGTTTTCGTATTCTTTGGTTTTGTTTTAATGGCAAGTATGAGGCCAATAGTAAACTGGTTAAAGAAGAAGGGTTTCTCGAAAGGTCTTGCTATTACACTCCCCTATGTATTTCTCTTTGTTGGGATTTTAGGTGTAATTGTTTTAATATCTGTCCCACTTGTTAATCAGATGACGGAACTTGCTAAGACTCTCCCTGAATGGGTAGAGAGAGCTTTGGTTTCTCTTGAGGATTTCTCTATTGGGGGCTACTCTGTTGATGTTGATAGTATAAGTACCTATATAACTGAATTTATAAAAGGTTTCCCAACAGCAGATAATGTTAAAAATGTTGCGACTTTTCTCTCTGATTTCTTTGGATTTGGAGCTTTCCTTATTACTTCAGTAATCTTTTCGATATATCTTGTTTCAGAGCACGATACCTTAGCAGATATTGCTTTTATAAGGATAGTTTCAACAGAGAAAAGAGATAGAGTAAAACAACTTGTGTCAGATGTTGAAGGAAAACTAGGAAGTTGGGTGTTGGGTCAAGGAGTTGTGAGTACAAGCGTGATGCTTTTTACCTGGGTGCTTCTATCTATTCTAGAGGTCCCCTTTGCTCTCCCTCTCGCTATCTTTACCGGTTTTATTAATGTTATTCCAAACCTTGGATCTACAATCTCCGGAACCCTTATGGCTTTAGTTACTTTGATAACAGTTAACCCAGTAAGTGCTTTAATAGTTGGAGGTGCATTCGTTATATACCAGCTTGTTGAGAATTCTCTCATAGTGCCAAAGGTTATGGGTAATGCTGTTGGTCTAAAACCAATCTTTGTTATGCTTGGTGTAATTGTATTTCTAACATTCTTTGGATTAATTGGAGGTTTTGTCGCTGTACCACTTATGGTTATTGCTAAAATCCTCTATGAATTCTATATAGACTTGCAAAAATTAGAAGCTAAAGGTATTGTTTAATATACGGATCTTAATTTTTTACTGCCCAATTTAAGATGCAGAATCCTACGTCGAAAAAGAGCAAAGTTTTCTTTTTTGAAGATTATTCAGCTAAAGAATTGAATGAAAACAGACTTGGAAGAAAGGGTCTAAGTTTGTTCAAACTTAAGGATATGGATGTCCCTGTTCCAGAATTTTTTGTTGTATCTAGTGATGTTTTTGTAGATTTTGCTTTTAATTCTTTAGAAGAAGGTAGAAAAAAATTACTAGCAAAAGGTAGAAATCCCGAGAGAGAAGAAGTTGCTTCCCTATTCCTTAAGAATGAATTCCCAAAGGAAGTGCAAGAGGAAATTCTTAGTGCTTATACTAGGATGTCTGGTTTTACAGATGCTTGGGTTTCAGTAAGATCCTCAGTTGTTTTTCCTGAGAACAAGCAAGTATCCTTCAGTGGTGTGTTCTCTACAGAGTTAAATGTTCGTAAATTTGATGACCTACAAGATGCAATAAAGAAGGTTTTCGCTTCCATGTTCTGTGATGATGTTGTGGCTTATGCTTCTAAGATGGGTGTTGATTTAGCAGAGGTTAAGTTAGCTGTTGTCGTTCAAAAGATGGTGCAATCTGAGGTCTCGGGTGTTGTATTCACAGTAGATCCAATAACGCAGGATAACTCTAAGCTTAGTATCGAAGCTGTATTTGGTTTGGGAGATGTAATCTCTCTTGGAGAAATCACTCCAGACACATATCTTCTAAACAAGAAGGACTTGAGTGTTGTTGAGAAACATATCTCACCACAGGAGTGGATGAAGGTTAGAACACTTAAGCCAGCAAGAGGAAGGGGTAACATAGAGAAGATAAAGATATCTAGTGGTTGGAGTCATAGGCAAAAACTTTCAGATAAAGATATGAAGGAGATTTCTAAGATAGCTCTAATTGTCGAAAACAAATCTAGAGAAATACAGAATTTAGAATGGGTTCTTTCTGGTGGAAAGTTTTGGGTTTTACAAAACAAACCTCTTTATGAAGAGTCTCGAGGGGAAAGAGTTGTCGCATTGAGCTCTGATTTAACTAGAAGAAACATTCATGACTTGGTTGTCGGTTTTATTGAGAAATACAGAGGTGAGTCCATGATAGTTTCTCAAGCAGTCTCAGATGCTCAGAAGATGGTTAATAGGAACGGTAATGAGGCAGCAAAGAAATTAGAGAAGTTAATCCTTTCTGCGAAGAAAGAAGCAGAGGAGGTTCCAACTTCAACTAAGCAGGAAGACCTTTTAGCTTCGGGTATAGGTGCTAGCTTTGGTACTAAGACAGGTAAGGTTACTGTTGTAGATGGTCCAGTAGACAGAAAATTTACTACAGAGGATATCCTCTTAATAAAGAAATATTCATCAGAGATGGAATCCATGATTGTCTCCTCAGGAGGGATTATTATGGATACGGGTGGACTTACAAGTGATACGTCAATATTGTGCAGAGAGGTGGGAATCCCAGCTGTGGTTGGAGCTACAGATGCTTCTGACAAGATAAAATCTGGGGATTGGGTCAAGATAGATGGGAATGCAGGAACTGTATATCTGGTCAAGAATGAAGCGAAAGAAGAGGTTCATCCAGTTGTTCAGGCTTACAGTGAAGGGAATGTTACAGTTGAGGAGGTTCTGGAAGAAGAGATTGAAGAAGCAAACGAAGAAGAAAGACAAGTCCCACCCAAAGACACTACCCTACCCCCTTCTGCGACAAAGGTATTTAGCATGGGGGATGTAGAGCCAAAGAAGCTTTTTGACAACGTTGGGAATTCCCATGGGATAGTTTATGTTGACCTAGACAAGATCCTTTTGGAAGATGGTAGGCACATAATGGCCTATGTTGAAGATAAGAAGTTTGTAGACTTTTCAAACAAGATCACCGAAAAGGTTTTGGAGTATGTAGAGCTGGCTAGAGGTGATGAGGTTGTAGTCTCAATAGGTTCCAGCAAAGTAGAGAGATTCAGAAGCTTAATAAAAGGTAAGAGTTTCGAAGAGAGTTCTCTCCCAGACGACACATATGGTGCAACACATTACCTTAATAATCTGGATGTGCTTAAGAGAGTATTAAAGATTATTCGGAAAGTTAGGAATGTCCATAAGAAGAGAAACGTCTCGGTAGCACTTCACTCTCCTATGAATGGAGAAATGATGCGTGAATTTAAAAAGCAGCTCTCTGGAGAAAAGCTGAGAAGGACATCCACGTTCAATGTCTATGCCATTTTAGATAATCCTTCTGAGATAATCCTTGTAGATGAGATCGTAAAATCAAAGATAGATGGTCTTATTCTTAACATGCCTAGAATAGCAAGGCAGATGCAAGGCTTTAATTTCGACCAAAAGAGTGCGAAGTATGACCTTACAAGAAATAGCGTCTTCAAAGTTTTAGATAATGTAATTGATGTAGTAAAGGATCAGACAGACAAGGTTATTGTAATTGTTGAAAACAGCAAACCCCTTATAAAATACTGTGTTCAGACTGGAGTTTACGGAATCTCCGTTACCCCTGACGATATAGCTGAAGCAAGGAAAGTTGTTTTCCAAGAGGAAAGTGACCTGATTCTTAAGAAATAAGATTTTTAATTCTCTCTCCTAACCTGTAGTATATACACCTTTCTTCATGTTATACTTTCAAAATGAGCGAAACTCCGATGATGAAACAATTCCTGGGTTTTAAAAAACAATACCCAGATAAAATAGTCCTATTTAGAATGGGCGACTTCTTTGAGACATTTGGTGAAGATGCCAAGGTAACATCCAAAGTTCTAAATATAACTCTAACCAAGCGAGATAAAACAAAAAATGCTACCCTACTCGCTGGCTTTCCCCATAAAGCAATAGATCAATACCTACCAAAATTAATCAAGGGAGGCTACTGTGTTGTTGTAGTTGACCAGTTAGAGGATCCCAAGTTGGCCAAAGGTATTGTGAAGAGGGGCGTTACTAGAATAGTGACTCCTGGAACTCTAGATGGAGACCAGGCTAGTAGTGTAAAAGATTCATACTTAGCAGCAATATATCAAGATAAGAAGGAGGTAAGTATTTCCCTTTGTGATTTGTCTACCGGTAAGTTCCTCCTAATCAGTGATCCTTCCAGGAAGAATTTGATAAAGCATGTAATTGCTTCCTATTCTCCAGCTGAGATCTTACTACTAGAGGGGGCAGAAAACTCAGACATAGGAGATTTGCCTGTTCAGTTTGTAGATAAGTCTCTTAGGAATAGAGAATATTCGGCAGAGCTAATTAAAAAGTTTTATGAAATTAAGAATGTAAACTCTCTAGATATTAAAGAGGGAAGTGAGGATCTAGTCTCAGTTGCCATGATAATCAAGTACATAGAAGAAACACAACTTATGGATCCCTCCCACATTATGAAGCCAAAAAGAGTTAAGTTAAACAAGAGGATGGTTTTAGATTCCTTCACAATTAACAATCTTGAATTAGTTGCCAATTCTTACACAGGGCAGATAGAAAACTCCCTTTTCTCTGTTATAGATAGGACAGAGACTCCTATGGGAAGGCGCCTACTCTACTCTTGGATATTAAACCCACTGATAGAAAAAAAGGAAATAGATGAGAGATTAAATTTGGTAGAGAAGTTTACGGATGATAGAAAGAAGCTGGAAGAGATCAGAGAGAAATTGGGGGAGATTAATGATATAGAGAGGATAGTTGGGAAGATAGGACTGGGAAGGGTCAATGCAAGGGACATGAAAGCACTGCAAGACTCTCTAGAAAATGCCTTAGAGGTTTTAAATATTCTTAAGAAGGATTTGAAAACGATCCACAAGGAAATAGATACAAAAGTCATAGAGGAACTCATTGCCAAGATAAATGAGACTATAACGGATGATCCTCCAACAACGATTATGGAGGGAGGAATAATAAAAGAGGGTTTTGACAGGGGCGTAGATGAATTGAGAAGTCTTACTGGGGACAGTAAATCTTGGATAAGGGATTTTGAAAAGGAAGAAAAGGAGAAAACAGGGATTCCCTCTTTGAAAGTCAGTTCTAACAAAGTATTTGGTTACTACATAGAAGTGACAAAAACACACCAAGAGAAAGTCCCAGAGAGATATATAAGGAAACAGACCCTTGTAAATTCTGAAAGATATATTACGGAGGAATTAAAAGAGAAGGAGAATATAATCCTAAATGCACAGGATAAAATTTTCGAATTGGAATATGAAATCTTCGTTAAATTTAGAGACACCTTTATACCCTTCATTAAACAGCTCCAAGAACTCTCCGCGACAGTTGCAAGAATAGATGTCCTTTCTGGTTTTGCCAAGGTTGCGCTTGAATCTAACTACGTTAAACCAGAAATATATGAAATGGGAGAAAAAGATGGTGTAATAAATATCGTTAATGGAAGGCATCCATTGGTTGAGAGTATTTCAGGAGAGGAGTTTATATCCAACGACACATACTTGGACTTAAAGGATTCTAATATGGCAATTCTTACGGGTCCTAATATGTCTGGTAAATCTACATACATTAGGCAAGTGGCGACGATTGTTCTTCTTGCCCAGATAGGGAGCTTTGTTCCTGCTAAAAGTGCAGAGATATCTCTAGTAGATAGAATCTTTACTAGAGTAGGAGCCTCAGATGATCTTAGTAGAGGTAGGAGTACCTTTATGGTAGAAATGGATGAGGCTGCAAATATTATTAACAATGCAACAAAATATAGTTTAATAGTTCTAGATGAGATTGGAAGAGGAACAAGCACTTACGATGGTGTGAGCATCGCTTGGGCCTTATCAGAACATCTGGTAAAGGAATTAAAAGCGAGGAGTCTTTTTGCTACACACTATCATGAATTACTTAAACTCTCAGAGAAATTCCCTGAGAGGGTTAAGAATTATAATGTTCTTGTTGAGGAAGATATCGAGGAAGGGACCGTAATATTCCTCAGGAAAATAGTGGAGGGAGGCACGGATAGGAGTTATGGGATTTATGTCGCTAAAATGGCAGGACTTCCTAATAAAGTAATAAAAAGAGCGAACGAGATTCTAGAGAGCTTTGAACAGAAGAATATGTTTACAAGGAGTAGTGATGTTAGAGAAGCAACAATAGATAAGGTGGGAGGGAAACAGAGCAAGAGAAAGGAGAACGGTTTTCAGTATCCCCTATTTACAGCAAAAGAATCGGAGGTTGAAAGAGAGATACAGGATTTAGATATAGATAATCTTACTCCAATAGAGGCGCTAAATAAAATCTCTGAATGGAGGAAGAAGATTTAGTCAGGAGCCTTTCCCTAAGAAGATATGTTATAGAGAAGGAAGCAATTTTAGACAGTGATGTAGTAGCCTCTCCCATATTTATTTCCTATTACATTTACCCCTGTGCAGGTAATAAATTTCTCTCGAATTCTCTGAACATAAATTCTTACACTCTCTGCTTTGTATGTCTTATCTGTCTTATTCTCAAGCCCTCTCTTAATATCTTCGCATCTTAGGTATCTTTCCTCTTTCATAAGCAATGATAAAAGAGCGCTTTCTGTATCTGACAGAAAAATTTTGCAGTCATTGAAGATTACATAATTAGATCTTTCGTTAAGGTATATCCCATGAAATTTTTTAAAGTTGTATGAAGAGAGACGATCCCTGAGAGTTACTATGTATCTAAAAAGAATACCCTCTATTGTTATTTGACTAAAGGGTTTTGCTACAACAAATTCAATACCATAGCTAATTAATTCCTGTATATTTTTGTAATAGATGCTTCGGAACACTTTCCTTGTTTTGTCTACTTCTGAGTTTTCAGGAGCTTTTCCCATAATTGCGAAGATCGGGATCCCCAAGTATTGATCCTTGAGTTGTTGAATAAAACTAAAAATTTCTCTTTTGTTCTGAAACGGTCCCCTGTTTAATCCTTTTGCGTTTCGAAATATATCAACATCTAAGAAAATGACCTTTATTCCAGATTTTCGAGGCTGAGGTTGTAGAGTTGATATCGTTCGGATATTAAACCTGCAATAACACTGATCGATCCGACGAAAAAGGTCCTTTATTTCTACTGATTTTGTTATAACTAAGACATTGCCACTATTTCTATAGCCCATCGAAGGAAACAGGTATCATTAAATTACAAGAGCCTTAGACTATTTTTTCTGGTACTTCTGTAAGTGCAAGTAGTAGTTGTTCTGAAGTTTTCATATTCTTAAGAAGCACTTTGTCCTTCTCTCTCTCTTCTTCCCCAATTATGAGGACCCAGGGGATAGATTTCTTATTAGCATAGTCAAGTTGTTTAGAAAGTTTGATTTCTTCTAGTTGAACTTCTGTGTTAATTCCTTCCGCTCTCAAGAAAGAGGCTATCTTCAAGGATTCTTCAATATCCCCTTTGTCCATTAAGGTTACGAATAACTTTGTGTTGGGGGTGTATGGAGGTAAAAGATTGTATGTTTTTAGGTAATCTAAGGTAGTAATATCTCCCCAACCTAATCCAAATGCTGGGAGTTTCTCCTCTCCAAAGATCTCTAAGAGATTGTCATACCTTCCTCCTCCAAAAAGAGCTCTAGGGTTTTTATCCCCACCAACATCAAACATCTCCATGACGGTGCCTGTGTAATAATCTAGACCTCTTACTATGTAAGGGCAGAATTTTATATTTGTTATCTCTAATTCTTCTAGTAATGAAAAGAGCTTTAATAATTCTTCTGCACCTTTAGAATATTCTTTGATTTCTTCTAGATTATCTAAATCCCATTGAACGAACTCCTCGAGGAGTTTAACTTGTTCGTCCCCTAGATCCAGGTCTTCAAGATACTTTAGGAACTCCGTCCTCTCTATCTTTGGGAATATATCTATTGCTTTTGTAATGTCACCTTTCTGCTCTTCGGAAATCTTGAGGACCTCTTCATAAAGATAATCCAATAGGTAGCGGCTACTAATTCTTAATTCATAAGTCTCTTTTGGAGCCTTAAGCTCTTGCATAACAGCCATTATGAATTGAATGATTTCTACTTCTGATGCTCTCTCCTCTACTCCTAGGATATCAATATTGAGTTGGAAGAATTCTCTGGTTCTGCCTCTCTGAGGTCTTTCGTATCTATAAAATCGCCCAATGTTAAAAAGTCTTAATGGAAGTCTTAATTCCTTTCTTTTGGCGGCAATGATTCTAGCTAGAGAAGGTGTCATCTCTGGTCTTATAGCTATCTCTCTTCCCCCCTTATCTACGAAGGTATAGAGTTGTTTATTAGCAAGTTCCTCTCCAGATTTTGCTTTGTAAAGGGATGCCTCTTCTACTAAGGGAGTATCATATTCCTCGTAACCAAATCTCTTTGCAACCTTCTCCCAAATGTTAAAAAGATAGTTTCTGTAAAACATCTCTTCTGGATAACTATCTGAGGTTCCTTTGTAAGGAGAAGTACTTAATTTCATTTCTTTATTTTTATTTATATTTTTTGTTTCCATTCAAAAATTATATCATAACCGAATTTCTTCTGTGATATCTTATTAACATTGAATAAGAGGACTAAATAGGATATATTCTAAAGTATGAAATACAGCGTCGGAATAACTAACTCTAAAAAGAGAAAAAGTGCAAGAAGTTCTAGAAACTCAAGAAAATCGAAGAGTTTTTCAAAGGCTTTCAGCCCTACTAAATTTGATAGGTTTAAGAGTTTTAAGAAGTATAGTTCTAAGAACACAAAAAAGAAGAAAAGTAAGACTAAGGCAGGTTTTAAGGCGATAGTATCAAAGGGGAAAAAAACCGCATTGAATTTGAAGGCTAAAAAAGCAGTGTATATTGGTGCTGGTGTCTTGTTCTTCTTGGGTTGTTTGGCCCTTATAGGTGTCGGGATATATCTCAAAAACTTGCAAGATTCACTACCCTCTCCAGATGAATTGGTAGAGAGATCTTCTGACCAGAGTACTCAGATACTAGATAGGGAGGGAGAGTTGTTGTATAGGGTATATGGTGACCAAAATAGAGAGTTTGTACCTTTAGATGAGATTCCTGAATACACAAAGTGGGCTGTTATCTCTGCTGAGGATATAGAATTCTATCAGCACAAGGGTATTGATTATTTTGGTATTGCACAGGCATTCTTGCAGAATCTAAGAGCAGGCGGAGTTGTTAGAGGAGGTAGTACTATTACACAGCAGTTGGTTAAAAGTACTATTTTGTATGATGTTTTAGGAGATGAAGCTTTTGCTCAAACTTACTCGAGAAAGATTAAGGAGGTTCTCATTACGATGCAGGTTGAGCAGAGTTTTACTAAGGATGAGATTTTGCAGATGTATATGAATGAGATTCCTCTTGGAGGGGTTAATTATGGTTTCCAGGCTGCTGCAAATTCTTATTTTGACAAGGACGTTAATGAGTTAACTCTTGCAGAGAGTGCTTTGTTAGCAGGTTTAATCCAGAGTCCCGGAGTGTACTCTCCTCTTTTTGGTTCTAACCCAGAGATGGCTGAAGAAAGGCAGGAATATGTTCTAAACCAGATGTATAGGCACAGAAAGTTAACAGGTGTTACTGAGGAGGAGATAGAGGAAGCAAGGGAAGAAGAGATGGTGTATACCTCTAAGAAGATAGATATAGATGCTCCACATTTTGTTTTCTATGTAAAACAGTTGCTTGAGGAGGAATTTGGTGTAGATCGTGTTGAAAGAGGCGGCTTGAAAGTAACAACCTCTCTGGACTCTTCTCTACAAACAATTGCGGAGGAAGAGATTACTAAAGGTGTGGATGGTGCTAAGAGATACAACGTAAATAATGGTTCTATGGTTGTTTTGGATCCAAAGAGTGGAGAAATTCTTGCTCTGGTGGGTTCCGTGGACTACTTTAATGCAGAGGACCCGAGGGTGGATGGTAATGTAAATATTGCAACGAGTGACAGGCAGATGGGTTCCGCTGTTAAGCCATTTGTTTATCTAAGTGCTATTAATCGTGGGTATGGTCCTTGGTTACTTACTCCAGATATCTCTGAGATATCTTTTGGAAATTATAAACCTACTAACTGGGACAAGAAATATGATGGTTTAATTACTGCCAGAAGGGCGTTGGTGCAATCTAGAAATGTTCCTGCTGTTTACACTCTTCAGTTGGCAGGGATAGATAATTTCCTTCAGACGATGGAAAAAGTTGGAGTCCCTGGTCTTGCTAGTAAGGTTGAATATGGACTGAGTTTAGGTTTAGGTTCCGGGGAGATGAAGCTTCTGGACTTTACAAATGCATATGCAACCTTGGCAAATAGTGGAGTAAGGAAAGATATTGTTCCTATTCTGAAGGTAGAAGATTCGAGGGGAGAGGTTCTTTTTGAAGTGGAAGAAAATCCTGGTACTAGGGTTATAGATGAGAAAGAGGCATACCTAGTTAACTGGATGATTTGTGACTTGGGTGGTTTCGGTGATAAGTATGGAAACCAATATTATAATGTCGCTGGCAATAAGCTTTGTGGTAAGACTGGAACAACAGATGGACCAAGGGATCTTTTGGCATTTCTTTATAACCAGAACATAGTTGTAGGTGTTTGGACTGGGAATAATAACAATGAAGATATG
Source organism: uncultured Candidatus Saccharibacteria bacterium (assembly GCA_964423025.1). Lineage (GTDB taxonomy): Bacteria > Patescibacteriota > Dojkabacteria > SC72 > SC72 > UBA2177. Next base: position 15,105 of record CAYRDH010000001.1, read on the forward strand.
CCTGGAGGTTGGTCCTCTACGGTGCCTCTACCCTTAGCTAGCTCTTTTATTAGGAGAGTTATAGAGAACTATCCTTCTACTACTTACAATCGTCCTGCAGGGATCCTGACGACCTCTGTGTGTAAGGATACAGGTGCCACTAGACCAGATGATGCTAATTGGGATTGTACTAAGGAGGCATCTTTATATATAGCAGGTCGACCTCCACAAGTGGACAGGAGAGAGGTTGTTGAAATTTGTAAGGAGAATGGTCTTATTCCAACGAATCTAGATGCTGCTGAGAAGTATGGGTTAACAGAGAAGAAAACCTTTATAGCAAAAGAATTAGAGAACTCTCTACACCAAGAAGCATATGAGAAGTATCTTACAAAGAAGGATGATTCTACTTATATTACATCGAAGCCCGAATCTGGGGTTTGTCCTCTTCCACTAGGTCCTAATAATGCTCCTGTAATAGATTTGGTTAGTCCTTCAGCAGGACAGTCTGTTGTAAGAGGTAGGAATTTAGAAATTTCTGGGCAGGTTAGGTATCTTGAGAGTATTTCTAAGTTTGAGGTTAAGTTTGATGGTAGTAATATCAGTGGTGCGTCTATAAAGACAGATGGTAGTTTTGTAGTGAATTACTTTGTTCCAGAAGGAACTTCCATTGGAAACCATACAATAACGGTATTAGCAGAGGATAATTATGGCAAAACAGATACTGAGAATGTAAGTATTAAGGTTGTGGATGCAGCCTCTGCGATTTCTGTCTCAATGACATCTCCTCTCAATGGCCAGACATTTACTCTTCCGAGTCAGTTTCCTGTTGTTTTGGTAGCCAATGTGTCTGGTGGGACCGTAGAAAAAGTTACATTCCAAATATCTCAAGTTGCGGGGTCTTATTCTAAGACTCTTATAGATACTAATAGCTCAGGGGGTTGGAGTCAGAACTGGACGAAGGATGACCTGGTTACAGGTGATTATACAATAGAAGTTTCCGCGGAATCGGGAGGAGCTGCAATAATAGGGAGTCCAATAAGGGTAACTGTAAACTAAATCAGTTTTACACCATCTTCATTCTCAATCTTTTTGCTTATTCTTGAAGTCAAATCTTTTATCTCTGAATCGTTAAGAGTCTTATTAAAATCACTAGCAGTTATTCTGTAAGTAATCCTCTTTCTTTCTTTTAATTTCTCATCTGAATATATATCTAAACATTCAATCTTGTACCATAGACCAGATTTCTCTAATATCTGAATAATCTCATTCTCTAATTCTTTGTATTTTATCTCTAGAGGCATTTCAAAACAGAGATCTTTTGTAAATGCTGGGTATACAGGCCTCTCTGTATATTTCTTACTAGATGGTTTAATCTTTACAAGGTCTTCTAGATTTATCTCAAAAGCCCCACTATATTCTGGAAGCTTATGATTTTCTTTTACAGATATGTTAAGCTCCCCCACTATACCAAGCTTTACACCTCCTATAGAAATAATGCTTGATCTGTTAGGTTCAAAGATGCTTAATATGTTCTTGATGTGAGAAGGAAGATCTAGCTCTTCACTCTCTGCAATAAGATCGTATTGAATATTCTCAATCCCCAAGTATCTAAATATCTTTTCCAAATATCTCTTTGCAATAAAATAAGCAGAGGAAGTGGTATCAACTTTAGCGTTAGCTATGAGACAACTTAGAAGCCAATTCTCAATCGGGAGTTTATTCTCTGCTACGTAGTTATTTAAATGTGCGATATTCATCTCGTACATTACAAAGGCCTCTTCTCCCCTATCTAGATTCTCTGTAGATTTTAGAAGCAGAGATTGTAATAAAGTTGTTCTCATTAATGAGAGTTCTGGTGATAGAGGATTCTGTATTTTGTAAGCAAGGTTGTTATCTAATCCACACTTTTTAAATGAGTCCATACCTACAAAGCTATAATTTACGGATTCATTTGCTCCACTATTTGAGAGTACTTCTCTAATACTTTTCTTAATTTCTACTATAGAGTTTTTATGTGGAGGTTTAATCTCTTTCGCAGGAAGCTTTACAGGAATATTGTTAAAGCCAAAAATCCTCCCAATATCTTCATAAATGTCCTCTGCAATCTCTATGTCTTTTCTCCAACTTGGGGGAGTTGCTTTTACCCATGTTTCTCTCCTCTTGTTTCTTACTTCAATTCGGTATTCTAGGTTTTTAAGGATTGTTGCTATATCTTCTATTGTAAGCTCTGTTCCTAGTATCGTGTTTATCTTCTCTGGGAAGATTGTTATTGTTGTTTCATCCTTTTCTTCATGATAGATGTCTATTATCTCGGAGGCTACTGTGGCCCAATTCTCCTCCCTTATAATCTCTGTAGCTTTTAATAATCCAGGTAAGCACTGTTTAGGATCAAGGTTTCTCTTAAATCTTGTTGCTGCTTCGGTAAATATTCCTAAGCGCATACTTGTTTTTCTAATACTTGTTTTATTAAAATTCGCAGATTCTAGTACTACCCTCTTTGTGTTTTCATCAACCTCTGTTTCTTTTCCACCAATAACTCCTGCTATTGCAATTGGGTGCGTGCTGTCTGCAATAACCATTGTCTCCTCATCTAGTGTATAGAGCTTGTCATCTAGACCGAGGATTGTCTCTTCTGGTTGTGCCATCCTAACAGTTATATTTGCAGTATCCTTGGCATTCGGATCATTCTTTATTAGTTTGTCGTAGTCAAAGGCATGTAGAGGTTGTCCTATTAAGACAGAGATGTAGTTGGTAATGTCTACAATATTGTTGACGGGTTTTATACCACATTTAATAAGGGTAGACTTAAGCCAAACGGGAGATTCCTCTATTTTGACGTTATCTAGTGCTAATGCCGTATACCTAGGACAGATAGCTTCTGCATCGTTTACAACTTTAACATTCAGGCAGGTGCCCTCTGGTTTCAGCTTTTTGTCATAGGTTAGATACCAATCTGGGCTTTCAAATTTTTGTCCAAGGATTGCGGCTAATTCTCTTGCTAATCCCAGGATTCCAAAGAGGTCTCCCCTATTTGTTAATGCCTTGTTTTCGATCTCAATAACGGTGTCGTTAAGATTGTAATATTCAGCGAAAGGTTCACCTACGGGAGCATCCTCGGGTAATACCATTACTCTAGTATGGTTATTACCTAGGTTTAATTCTCTTGCAGAACCCATCATCCCATTGGAAGCTACTCCTCTAAGATTGATTTTCTTTATTACAAAAGGCTCTTCTTCTGTAATTATACTGTAAGGGACAATGGCACCTATTTTGAGGTATGCAACTTTATTCCCAACTTCTAGGTTTTTATCTCCTGCAACAACTTGTATAGGTTCTTTCTCTCCATATTCAAGTTTGTATACACCTAATTTGTCTGCGTCAGGATGATCCTGTTTCTCAACAATCTCAGCAATCACAATATCCTTGTAATCTTCCCTTAGGTCGTGACTGTAATCTACCTCTCCAATATGCTCCTGTATTAATTCAACAATCTTGTTGTCATCTACATTGATATCTGCAAATTTTTTCAAAAGGTTTGTACTTAATCTCATGTTAAAACTGTCTTAAGAAGTTAAGGTTACTCTCTCTTAGGTGTCTAATGTCGTCTATACCTAGCTTTATCATTGCAAGTCTATCTACTCCAAAGCCCCAAGCGAAACCGGAATATACTTCGGGGTCAATACCTGCTTCTCTTAGGACATTAGGGTGTATCATTCCACAACCCATTATTTCTATCCATCCGGAGTGTCCACATGTTGAGCATCCAGTCATGTTACAGAATGGACAGCCTATTACAAATTCACAATCGGGCTCAGTGAATGGGAAGTAAGCGGGTTGTATTTTAACTTTAAGGTCTGTCTCTAGGTATCTTTCCAAATATGTCTTTATTGTCGCTATCATGTTAGATAAGGAGACGTTTTTATCAACATATACACCTTCTATCTGGTGGAATGTATGTTCGTGTCCTGCATCTGTAGCCTCATTTCTAAAGCATCTCCCAGGTAGAACTACTGCTATTGGAGGTGGCCCAAATTTCTTTAATGCTCTATTTTGCATCGTAGAAGTATGTGCTGGTAAAACTAGACCGTCTTCTGTTCTAAAAGTGTCATACATATCTCTTGCGGGATGTCCCTTAGGGAAATTTAAGGATTGGAACATGTTGTAGTCATCATCTATCTGCCTGCTTTCTAGAATGTCAAAACCCATGCTACTGAATATACTTAAGAGTCTTTCAACTTCTTTGGTAAGGGGGTGTTTACTTCCTTTAAGAGAAAGCATTTCACTGTATATCTTGGAATCCTCATTGATGTCAAAGGGAGCTGTAGGGTCAATTGGGGGTTTTGAAGTATATTCCCGACTCTGTTGAATTTTTTCAGATAGAGTCTCCTCTACCGAGGTTTTTAGAGTATTTACTTCTTTTCCATATATTGGCTTTTCATTTGTAGGAATATTTGCAATCTCTTTTAATGCTTCTGTAACAAATCCCTTTTTGCCTAAGTATTTATCCTTAAGCTCTGCATAAGTTAAATTCTCTAAATCTTGGTTGAAAGAGGTTTCTATCGTGGTGAGATTTTTATGACTGTATTCCATAATTAAAAGTATACTATATCGTTATAAAATATTAAACAAAAAGACCCTTTGCAGGGTCTTTAACATTTCTAAAAAGCAAAAACCCTACAGAGATTTAACTATAAAAGAAAATACCTCAGGGTTATTAACAGCTAAGTCAGCTAAGACTTTCCTGTTTAATTCTACTTTGTTATCTTTGAGCTTTTTAATAAGATCCTTATATTGTATGTCATTCCTTTTGCATGCGGCATTAATCTTGGTTATCCAGATTCTTCTCATCTGAGCACCTCTTTTCTGTCTGTGGTCATAAGCATATTGTCCTGCATGTAGGTATGCTTCGTGGGATACTCTGTATAGCTTTCCTTTTGTTAATCTATATCCCTTTGTCTTATTTAAGACCTTCTTGTGTCTTCTTTTTCTTGTTGTTCCACCTTTTACTCTCATCTTGATTAATCCTAGATATTAACTATTTTTCTAACTAAAGACTTCTTTATAGAACTGTCAACTTGAGCATTATCCTTCTGTCTTCTCTTTTCTCTTGCAGATTTCTTGGTTCTTAAGTGCCCTTGGTGACTCTGTTTGTATATCAATTTAGGAGCCTTATTTCCCCTAGGCTTTGATAACTTAATCCTCTTTTTTGCTGTTTTATTTGTTTTCTGTCTAGCCATTTGCTTTGAATGTTATTGAAATTCTATTGCCTTCACGTTTAGGCTCGGCTTCGATACTACTATAATCGCTAAAATTAGTCAATATTTCGGCAAAAACTTCCTTAGCTAAATCCATTGGTTGTCTGCCTCTTTTTTGCATTACTAGTCTGACAGGGTGACCTTTATCTAGATACTCCTTAGCTCTCTTTACTCTGTGGTCGATATCTCCCTCGTCTATTACGGGGGAAAATCTAAACTCCTTCTGCTCCTTAGTTTTACTTTTACTTTTTCTACTCTTCTTTTTCTGCTCGTATAGGTATTTTGAGAAGTCCATTATCTTACAAACAGGAGGTTTTGCTGTAGCCCCTACCTCTACTAGGTCAAGTTGATTCTCCTTCGCAAGTTTTATTGCCTCCTCTGTTTTAACTACGCCTTGGTTTTCTCCTTCTTGATCTATTAATTGTATCTCTGGTTCTCTTATTTCTTGATTTACTCTTGGACCTCTTGATTTTTTAAATGTCATTTATTAATTAGATTTATTAAAATTATTTATTTTTCTTATTACCATTTTGGTTAGAAAAAGATTCTTTGTTACGGATCTCCTCTTTTAGGTTGTCTATGAACTCTTGGGTTTTCATTAATCCCTCTTCTCTGTTATTTCGGGCTCTAATAGATACAGTCTCCGTCTCTATTTCTTTGTCGCCAACCACTACAATATAAGGAATCTTCATTTTCTCTGCATCTCTGATTCTGGATTGCATACTCTTGCTTCTGTTATCTATCTTTACTCTTATTTTGGCTTCCTTTAGTTGTTCGAATACTTCGTTAGCATATTCTGTGTGCTTTTCTGAGATGGGGATTATGTAAACTTGTTCAGGAGCTAACCATAGAGGGAAATCTCCACCGTGATGCTCTATTAAGAATGCAAAGAATCTCTCAAAAGAGCCAATGAGTGCTCTGTGAATTACAAATGGTTGTTTTTCCTCTCCATCTGAATCAACATATGTGATTTCAAATTTCTCTGGGAGATTGAAGTCTAGTTGTATTGTAGATACAGAGTCTTCTTTACCAAAGACATTTACTGCTTGGACATCAATCTTTGGTCCGTAAAAAGCAGCATCTCCAGGTACTTCTTCAAAGACAGCCTTTCTGTCCATTAAGACTTTCCTTAGAGTTTCTCCAGCTAGTTTCCACTTCTCAGGATCTCCGGCATATTTGTCAGGGTTTGCTTCCTTGTCAGAGAGTGAGAGTCTATACTTGTAATTGTCAAAACCTACGTCCTTGTAAAAGATTTCAAGGAGGTCGAAAGTTTCGTTTATTACCTCTTCTAGTTGTTCTGGAGTACAGAATAGATGGGCATCATTTTGGGTAAATCCTCTAACTCTTTGGAAACCATGTAGCTCCCCTGATTTTTCATATCTATATACAGTTCCAAATTCTCCAAGTTTGTATGGTAATTCTCTATAACTTTTTGGAGTTAGTTTGTAAACCATCATAGCTGCTGGACAGTTCATAGGTTTTAGATAATAAGTCTCGTCTTCTATCTCAATGGGGGCGTACATAGATTCTTTGTAGAAACTAAGGTGTCCTGAGGTTTCAAATAGCTCTTTTTTATTGATATGGGGAGTTAGGATATGTTCATATCCTGCACCTCTTTCAAGCTCAAGCATGTAATCTTCTAAGATTGTTCTTATCATGTAGCCTCTTGGAAGCCATACAGGTAATCCCTGCCCTATTTCATTAATAATGGCAAATAACTCTAATTGCTTACCTAATTTCCTGTGATTTCTTTTTTCTAATTCTCTTTGATTCTCTAGATATTTCTGAAGTTCTTCCTTAGTTTCAAAGGCAGTTCCGTATAGTCTAGTTAACATCTTGTTCTTTTCATCTCCTCTCCAGTATGCTCCAGCAGTTTTGGTTAGTTTTACTGCTCCAATCTCTTTGGTTGAATCAACATGAGGTCCTCTACAGAGGTCTGCGAAGTCATTATCTCCAGTTACATAGAAACTAAATTTGTCGCCTTCTAATTCTTTAAGAAGTTCCAATTTATACACCTGGTCAGTCTTTTTAAGATATTCTTCAGCTTCCTTTCTGCTCATCATTATCTGTTTGAATGGAAGATTTTGTTTTATTATCTTCTTCATCTCCTTTTCAATCTTTTTAAGATCTTCTTCCTCGATTGGTTCTGCAAATTCAAAATCATAGTAGAAGCCATTTTCAATTGCAGGGCCTATACCGAGCTTGGTGTCAGGATAGAGTTTTAGTACTGCCTGAGCAAGAACATGTGAGGCAGAGTGTCTCATTTTTTCTAATTTTAATTTTTGTTCAGAATCCATAATAAAAATATTTACTTAACTTAATATTGGGGAAAAAACGATAGCATTAGAAAAGAGGTGTTGAAAAAACAATTTTACACAGTTTCTCTTTTGTTTTACCGAATTGTTTATACATTAGTGCTATTTTATATTTTTAATACCTATTTTGCAATTACTTTACTATATAGAAGGATATTGTGTTTAGTCCGAAGTTGTAGGAGTCTAGAAGTTTTATGTGATCTAGGGAGAGTTTCTCGAGTGGGTATTTCTTAGGGTGTTTTAGTATTAGGGCTCCTTTGAATTTCTCCTTAGTGCCCTGTACACCTGGAAGAAGATTTGATGCCATATTTATTATTTCCTCCATTTTGTAAGTTTTCTTTGTGTTATATAACTTATATGGTGGATCCATAAATATTATGTCAAAGGTCTCTTTGTTTTCTTCGTTGTTCTTTTTGTAAAGATACTCCCCTACTTTAGATTTAATAACCTCAGAATCTAATAGTAAGCCTGTACTGGTAATGTTCTTCTTTAATACGTAGATGGCATTTTTGGAAGCTTCCACGAATGTTGCATGCTCTGCTCCTCTTGAGAGTGCCTCTAGACCAAAGGAGCCAGTTCCGGCATATAGGTCTAAGACGTTCTTTCTGTAGATATCTTTTTGTAAGATGTCAAAGATTTGGACCTTCATCCTATCAGTCAAAGGCCTTGTAGTTTTAGGTATCTCTAGTTTGAAATTCTTTGCTCTCCCTGCAGTTATTCTAACGAAAGTTTTAATAGTGGGTTCTTTGTGTAGCATTTTCTCTCTCAGGAATACCTTTTCTCTCTCGTCAAATTCCTCCGGAGTGCTTACCTTCCACTTGTTCCGATCTTTTCTAAGTTTTTTTGCTGAGTCGTATTTTAAGCTCATGGGGGTATTATACCCTATTTATAAGGATTTTTTAACTTAGGAAGTTTTGAAACTATGGGGTGTCAAAGATAATTCCGCTAAATTGTAAGTTTTGGAATGTGGCGTATGATCCTGCGGTTGTAAAGTACCCTGTCCCCCAAGGACTTACTACATCTGTTGCATCCCAGAACCTAATTCTCCAGTGGTATGTTACACCCTCCATATTTAGTGCTGAGCCATTGTAGGTTATACTTGGGCATCTGGCTCCTTGTGTGGTTGTGCTCATGTATTGCTTGTTAGAATCCCACATTACTGTTCCTGTGAATGTCTCATTTGTGTTAACCTCAATCTCGTAATAGTTGGAGAAGTCATATTGATTCGGATCGTTGTATATTGCAGAGAATTCTGGGTCGGTATCGTTGACTCTTGGGTTGTTGGTAATCCCGTTTACTAGGAGTCCGGTTGGTGCTGTTGGTGTTTGGTTTGTCTCCATAGTGAAACTTGACGTTGTTGACCAGGGGCTTACTGAACCTACGCTGTCCCAGAATCTAATCCGCCAATAATAGGTTAAGCCATTTAGAGAAAGGGTTGTTCCATCATAGGTAATTTCTGGAGACCTTGAGCCTTTGTTTGTTGTTGCCATTGAGGTTTGTCCAGTATCCCACATAACACTACCGGTAAAGCTAGAATTTGTGTTGACTTCTATCTCGTAATTTTCGGAATACTCCGTAAAGGAGAAGTGTGTAACACAATCATCTGAATCGTTAAATATTGCACTGAATGTTGGATCTAATATGCCTATGTCTATTGGGTTTACAAGGCTCTCAGTTAGTGGTTGTGTTGGTGCTGTTGGAGGGATGTTCATTTTAAAGTTAGCTGTTGCAGACCATCCGCTTACAGTACCATGCTCATCTGAAAATCTAATTCTCCAGTAATATGTAGTTCCATTGTAAGTTAGTGTAGTCCCTGCATACGAGATGGGGTCGACTCTGCTTCCGTCGGGCGTGCTTATACTGCCTGTAAGTCCACTGTCCCACATACTTGTTCCTAGAAAATCCGATTGAGTGTTTACTTGGATTTGGTATTGTCCAGCATTATGTCCGTCCGGGTCATTAAATATTGCAGTAAATTCTGGGGTCACATCAGTTACACATGTTGGATCCGTTTTTACCTCGGTCTCAAGATAGGTAGGTGTTGAGGGTGCTCTGTTCATAGTGAATTGGGCAGTAGAAGAGTAAGGGCTTGTTAGTAATGCTGCATCTGCCATCCTAATCTTCCAGTAGTATGTGGAACCGTCTAAACTTAGGGTTGAGCCAGCATATTCCAAATTGTCTTCAGTTCTTTGTCCTTGGGCAGTCTGTGTCATTGATGTGAGTCCACTATCCCACATACTCGTGCCATCGAAAGTAGCTGCGGTATTCACAAGTATCTGATATTTTTCTGAATAGTCGCCGGTATCAGGGTCATTAAATATTGCAGAAAAATATGGTGTTGTGTCTGCAATAACCGCGGGGCTAGTCTTATCATTTACCCAAGGGCTTGTGGGTGCAGTTGGGGTTGAATTATCTGGGGTCCAATTAGCTCGAACTGTCATTGCTGCTGTAACAGAGCTACAAGTTCCAGTTGCACTGTTAAAAGTTCCTGCACAACTTCCGCTTGTTATTGTGAAGGAGGGGGTATCTAAAATGTAATCAACTCGAGTACAAGTTCCTGGTCCGCTCGAGGCACTTCCGTGATTTACTTGTTCACTTGAATTAGTACAAGATCCTCCATTCGAGTCATAGGTTACTGTGTAGGAATTTATAGTCCAGTTAGCACGGATATAAATATCTGAAGTAATAGATGAACAAGCTCCTGTTGAAGAAGTGAAAGTACAGGTCCCCGATGTTTTGGTAAAGTCAACTAAGGTATAGTTATCCCTTGAGCAAGAGGGGGCAGCAGCAGATCCTCCTCTACAAATGTCCGTCCTACTGGTTGGTGTGCATGTACCGCTATTCCCATCATAATACACATCATATGTTTCTAACCAGCAGGTTCTTGTTGAACTTCCACAAGAGCCTCCATAACAGTAGTATCTGGTGCAAGATGTTGTTGTAGTAGAACATCCCGTGTTTGTAGTTGTATAGCCTGTTGGACAACTGGGAGGGGTACAAGTTCTACACTCTCCTCTGTCGCAATACATAGTTGAACCTTGACAGTTACAACTTGCGGAGTTTGAAAATGGATCCCAAATACAGCCGTTGCACCCTACAGTACCACAACACCAATGGGAACAACAAGCAGCTTCTGTTCCTATTGGTTTTGAGAAATAAAAAAACAGAAGGGAAGTGAAAAGAAACAATATCCCAAGAAAGATCCTAAAATTTGTTTTTCTGTTCAATTTTATTCTCATTATTTTTTACTTTTCTTTTTCCCTCTATTTTCCCCCCCTTTTTTCGCAGTTAATGCTCCCAATACCCATCCTAAAGCCAATGACAGAGGGACTAAGATAATAGGGACAATGTATGAGGTCTTTGTTTCTGTAACAATCTTAATTATATTGTTTCTGTCAGCTAAGGGATCCATCAATGAATCAGAATCTCCTAAGACAAGAGTTAATATTATGTCTGTTTCTTCCAATTCCCCAACTCCTGCCCTTACTGCATACTGTCCATCCTCCATGTTAGTTATGCTAAAGAGTACGAACCAATATCCGTTCTCTCCTGCTTTTGTTGTCAGTTCTTTCTCTCCGAAGTATACAAAGACCTCGCTCCCAGGCTCTGCACTTCCAGCAAGTCTGACAGCATCATCTTTTTCAACTAAGGCTCTGTCTCTATTTATAATTTCCGCAGATTCATTATTAATCATCACGCTGAGCAAAACTACTGCAGGTTCGGTTTCTTCTTCAATTGTCCCTTCCTCCTGGGCATAAGCTTTCCTCTGTTGGGAAAAGTCCCCGAGGTTTAATAACCCGGTGGAAAAAATAGAGAAAGAAAAAATTAACACGGATAAAATTCTGAGAAGCATATTTAGCAAGGGTCAGTTTAAATATTTATAACTAGTTCATTTTGTAATAATTTCACCAAGTTGTCAACAGCCCTCAGTGCTGGAAAAGATATTTGTAGAAAAGAATCTTACAACTTTGGAGCAGTGCTGTTTCCATAGAGGAAATATATGGTTTTCCCTTCTGCAGGGATTGAAGTAACTTTAACTGAAACCTTTGTATCTTCACTGTTGCATCCATCTACAGTGTTAGGTCTCCCCAGTATCTTAAAATCAAGGGAAGTTTCGTTGTCATCATCTAGGAATCGCATATCATTACAGGTCGGTTGTAATTTCCCTAATTCAATTAATTCTTTGGTATTTATCCTTATCTCGACATCTTCTGTGAAAGTTAGTCTTCCTCTTTTGTTCTCTATCTTTATTCCCTTTCTGTAAAGCCAACTACTACTTTCCCCAGCAATCTTTGGGGTATCTAGGATGCTACTACTTTGGTCTTGAATCATTTTGACACTAATGGCAATAGTGACAAGCAATATTAAGATGGTAATTTTCTTTCCTAAATCCATAACGATATATTGTAGCAAAAAGAAAGAGAAAGTTTTTGTAATGGAGAATACTAGCTATTCCTGGTGATTTCATAAAGCACTGTGGTAGCACAGTTTGCTACATTTAGAGATTCTTTCATGCCTCTCATAGGAACCATTATCTTTTCTGTAGAAAATTCGCCTAGGATTTTTTCATCTACACCTTTTTTCTCATGGCCGAAGACAAGGGCTACTTCCTCTGGGTAATCTATCTCCTGAAAGTTCTTTGCATCTTCTGTAAGTTCGACAGAATATATTGGGATATTCATACCTCTAATATCTTCAAGGGCATCTTCGGTAGTGTCGTAGTGTTCCGAGGGAACCATCTCTGTTGCTCCTAGGGCGGTCTTTTCTAATTTCGGGTTATCTATGTCTGCAGTTATTCCACATAGATATATCTTTTCTACTTGTCCTGCACCGTCCGCAGATCTGAATATGCTTCCTACATTGAACACAGATCTTATATTGTCTAAAACTATGTGTATTTTCATCTAAATATGTTCTCTAAGATTTTTTCTGGATTATTATCTTCTTTAAGCTCTTTTTTTGCAAGCTTTCTAGCCTTGCTAAGTAATTTGAGGTCATGTATGGAAGCTACTTTGAAGTTAGGGACTCCCGATTGTCTTAAGCCATAAACTTCTCCTGGTCCCCTACTCTCCAGATCATATTCCGCAACTTCGAAGCCACTGTTATGATCTGCGAAGTAGATCAATCTTTCCTGGGAAGGAGAATCTTTTTCTACATTAGGACTGGGGATAACAAAGCAGTAAGATCCCTTTTCTCCTCTACCTACTCTTCCTCTTAATTGGTGTAATTGTGCTAGACCAAATCTCTCTGCATCTTCTATAACCATTATTGTTGCATCTGGAATATCTATTCCAACTTCTATTACTGTGGTGGAGACCAAAACTTGTATCTTTTTATCTCTGAAATCTTTTAGCAGTTTCTCCTTTTCTTTTTCTTTTAGTCTCCCATGTAAGAAATCTACATTTAAGCCCTTAAATAAATTTTTAAGATATTCTACTTCTACCAAGACCGCCTTTGCATTAAGTTTCTCAGATTCCTCTATTAGGGGGTATATTACAAAGGCTTGGTCTTCGTAAGTGCTATTCTTTCTGCTCTCTTCGATTTTATTTTTTATCCAATTAAAGCAATCCTCTCGCTTTCTGTATGGGGTAAAATATGTTTCTATCTCTTTCTGGTATCTTGGTTTCTGTCTTATTTCAGAAACGTCCAATCCACCGAAGAATATCTCTGTAAGACTTCTTGGTATTGGAGTTGCCGTCATTGTTAGATGGTGTGGAGATCTCTTAGTTTTTTCTTTGAAATAATCTCTCTGTTCTACACCAAATCTGTGTTGCTCATCAATTATTACTAGATTCAGATCTTTTGGGAGCTCCTTTTCATAGAGTATTGCATGTGTTCCTATGATAAGTTTGTTGTCTGCTTTTCTAATTATTTTTTTTGTTGATATACAGAGTTCAACGTCTATATCAAAATTGCCAAATAATCTGTTGAAAGTCTCGTAGTGCTGTTTCGCAAGGACTGTGGTGGGAGCAATCAATATGCTGGAGTAACCATTTTGAATTGTATTTAATATTGCTACTGCTGCGACTACTGTTTTACCACTCCCAACATCTCCGTTTAGTAAGCGATTCATAGGTTTCTTTTTGCTTGTATCCTGAAGGATTTCTTCTATAGCGGTATTTTGATCATCGGTTAATTCAAAGGGGAGAGATTTTATGAAGTTGTTTAATATGGGAGACTTTATTTCCATTGCTTCACTTACCTCTTTTTCTTGTTTAAGTTTTTGTGCTTCTATTTTGAATGCAATTCTAAGCATTTCGTCAAAAGCAAGTCTCTTTCTTCCCTCTTCAACAGCCTCTTTCTCTTTGGGGAAATGTGTTTTCTCAAGAGCTTTATCTAGGGGGAGAAGATTGAACTTCTCTAAGGATTCCTTGCTAAGGGGGTCTTTAACTAACTTGTCAAAACCACCTGTTTCTTTCTCTAAGGTTTTTATTTTGGATCTGATAATCCTAGAGCTTAAGCCTTTTGTCTCTGGATATATTCCTACCAGCTTCCCGAGGTGTGTTTGGTTCTGCGGATCTTCTTTGAACTTTTCAAATTTGGGGTTATATATACTCTTGCGATTCCCTTTTTTAGTTATCTTTGCACTGAAAAGGTAGATGTCTCCCTCTTTAAGTGTTTTTTGTAAGTATGTCTGGTTAAAATAAGTAAGGCTTAAAGATCCTGTGTCATCTTTTACTCTTACTGTCGTAATCTTTTTCTTGAAATATGCGGTTGTTACTTTTTCTATCTCTGCAAGAAAGGTCCCCTCCCCTCGTCCTTTGAATTCTTGAATACTAATAATGGAGGATGTGTCTTGGTATCTAAGAGGGATGTGAAATAAAAGATCCTCGACAGTTTCTATATTTAGTTTAGAAAATTTTTCTGCCTGTTTTTCTCCAATTCCTTTTATTTCTGTTATTGGACTTTTCTTGGAGAGGCTCATATGAATATGATTGAGCTAATTTTTAAATCTGTGATCGTATACTGTCGTTAGATTGCTAGTAAGCTAAGCAGTATTGGTGCAACGATTCCTCCTACAAGGATTATTGCTATTCCTATGTTTATAGCTGCTTTTAATCTCTTTTTAGTCTTTTTCTTCATATCTCTATTTTATCCTTTTCTTCTATATTTTGAAAGTTGATTTCTAATTCTGAATTTTGTGGTTTCTGAATTAACGTCTCGTAACGCCTCTATCTTCTGGTATTTCTTATTTTTGTCTCTTTTTATTTCTACCACATCTCCTGTTTTTAACTTCGTAGAAAGTTTCGCTGCTTTGCCGTTTATTAGAACCCCTATTGCGCTATTTCCTATCTCTGTGTGTAGCTTGAATGCAAAGTCTAGGGCTGTGTCATCTTCATTTAAATCCAGGATCATGCCTTTGGGTGTGAATGGGAAGACCTCATCTTTGTATATGGAGCATTTAACTGGGCAATTTATTTTGTGTTCTCTCTCTTTCTTAGTTTTCTTGAAATTTTTATGTATTTCTTCGACCCAGTCATATTCATTGGTTGGTTTAGCATATCTTGATTTGCTGGCTTTATATGCAATATGTGAAGCAGGGCCATATGTGTTGTGGTAGTACATGTCTTTCGTCATTATTTGGATCTCTATCTTTAAATCTGAGATTGAAGGGAATTTAATTGGGAATTGTATTGCTTTGTACCCGTTTGGTTTGGGGTTTGATATATAGTCATCAAAGAGATCATAGTCTGGTTCTCCATTGTCCATTAATTTCTCTAAGACAAAAAAACATTCATCTTCCTTATTTGTGAGGATCCTAAATGCAATTAGGTCGTCGACTTTTGTGATGTTTGGGTTTATCCATTCTTTCTCATACTTCTTGAGCTTGTTGTATATGCTGTATTTGGACTTTACTCTGCCTTCTATTTTTTTTTCAAATTTGAGATCTTTAAGAGTCTTTTCTAGAAGGGTTCTGTATTTCTCTAATGTTTTTTCACAGACCTCTGCCTCCTCCATCTTCTTGGAGATACTGACAGATTCTATTGGTAAGTATTCTGAGAATGCATTTTCCTCTATTTCCTTCTTGATCTCATTTAGATCTAGATATTCTGCTAAGGGAGAGTAAATGTTTAGTGCTTTTCTCAGAGTATCTTTTTTCATCTCGTCGGGGATGTTTTCAACACTTCGAATGTCACATAGCGTGTCTAGGATTTTGATGATGACAGGTCTTAATTCATCAGAGCCATTCAATATGTATTTTATTGTTACCTCCTCTGGGGTCTCCTGACTCTCTGTCGCTCTCTTTATCTCTTTGAGTCTAACTAACATATTTACAACTTCTTTCCCAAAGAGGTGCTCTACCTTTTTAAGATTATCTTCCGTTTCAGGTGTCTCATGTAAGAGGCTTGTTATGGCAGAGTTTGTATCTAGTCCAACTTCGGTTGTAAGTAGTGCGATGTTTAGAAGATGTTCTAGGACGAGTTCTCCTCCGAATCTTCTGTCCTCTTTGTGGAAATCTGAGGAATATTCAAAGGCTTTTTCAATATCCTCTCTAAAATCTTTTGGGATTCTCTTTAATAGTTCTTTAATTTTTTTCTGTATCTTTTTGTCCATGTTTAAAAAGGTTTTGGTTTTTGGATTGAAGAAGGTTTTAGAAAATCTTTCTTCTATGCCTTGAATGTAATCTTGCATAGCTTCCTTCCTACTCTGATTTCTGGTTGGTTGGAAGTATTGACGGGATAGTTATATTGGGTGATTTTTTTGTCTGCTATCTTCACAGCACCCTGCTCTATTAGTCTTTTTGCTTCTGATTTGCTACTTGCAAAGTCAATATCTACGAGTAGTTGGTTTAGTGGAATCTCTTTCTCTGAGACTTCTTTCTGTGGTATTTCTACATCTTTATCTTTGTTCTGAAAAACGGATTCGAAGAACTCTTGGGCTTGCTTTGCTTCTTTTTCACTAGTTATTTCTGAGGTTATCCTGAAAGCCAACTCTTTTTTAAGTATCATTGGGTTTTCTCCGGATTCTAATCTCTCTTTGTATCCTTTGACTTCGTCCATAGTGGCGAAGGTTAGGATTTCAAAGGCCCCAAGAATCATGTCATCGTTGAAGGCCATCACTTTCCCATAAATGTCTTCTGGTTTGTCGTTCATTCTGATCATGTTACCTTCTGTCTTTCCCATTTTCGTCCCATCTGCAGTCTCTAGAAGTTTTGCAGTAAGAACGATTTTATCTTTCCCTAGTTCAGACATTATTAAATCTCTTCCAGCCAACATATTAAATAGCTGGTCATTGCCTCCAACTTCAACATCTATATCCATCATTACACAGTCGTATCCTTGCATGACTGGATATAGGAATTCATTTAGATGAATTGGTTTGTTCTTGTCTAACCTCTTCTGGAACATATCTCTTTTTAGCATCTGCTGGACTGTAAATTTGGAGGCAAGCTTTATTATGTCTCCAAAATTTAGTTTCTCTAGCCATTTGCTGTTGTAAAGTATCTCTACAGGATTCTCTTTGTTGTTAATATCTATGATTTTAGAGGCTTGTTCGACATAACCTTTCATGTTTTGCTCTACTTCTTCCTTTGTTAACATCTGCCTTGTTGCAGCTTTGTCGGAAGGGTCTCCTATTCTTGCGGTAAAATCGCCTACGAGGAAAATGACGTGATGGCCGAGTTTCCTAAAGTCTTCAAGTTTTCTCATACCTACGGTGTGACCTATGTGTAGGGTGTCAGCTGTTGGGTCAAATCCTTGGTAGATATTAAGTCTTTTGCCAGATTCCAATAAAGCTTTGAGAGCATCTTCGGTTGGGAGTATCTGTTCAACTCCTTTTTTCAGAATTCTCTCTATTATTTCTTTGTCTTTTTTAATTTCCATGCAGAATATTATATATATATTATGTTAAGTTTTCCACCTTACAGCGAATCCTTAATTGCTTTTTAAGTATTTCCTGTTCTTTAATTTGTCCGGCATACATTGCTGTTCTGATTTTTTAGATTCTAAATTGTGGTCATATTCATATCCTTTCCCATAGCCAATGTTCTTCATTAGCTTTGTGGGTGCGTTTCTTATATGCAGGGGGACAGGAAGGTTGCCATACTTCTCTATGTCCTGTTTTACGAGATTTTCTACAGCATAAGCAGTGTTGTCTTTGGGTGCTTTTGCTAGATATATTGCAAGTTGTATTAGGAAAACTTCACATTCTGGCATGCCAATTTTCTGGCAAGATTCGTAAACGTTGTTTGCTAGTGTCAAAGCATTGGGATCTGCATTCCCAACATCTTCACTTGCAAATCTTAATAATCTTCTTGCAACATAAAGTGGGTCTTCTCCTGCACTGAGCATTCTTCCGACCCAATAAGCAGCAGCGTCAGGATTGGAGGACCTCATGGACTTGTGTATTGCAGATATTATGTTGTAATGTTCCTCTCCATTCTTGTCGTAATATATTGGCTTCTGAATGGTGTCTTCTAGTATCTCCATTGTAATTTTGGCTTTCTTCTCTTCTTCTTTTTTCTGAGAGATGGCTATGGTGCTTGCCATTTCTAAGATATTTAATCCTGAGCGAATGTCTCCATTGGAAAGATTTGCCATTGCTGCTAATTCTTTCTTCCCAACAGTCAAATCTGGGAATTCCGCCTTTGATATTTTTTTCAGTAAAGCCTGTATATCTTCTTCACTTTGTTGTTTAAAAACAAAGACCTTTGTTCTGGAAAGTAAGGGGGTGTTGACTGTAAAAGAAGGGTTTTCTGTTGTTGCCCCTATTAGTGTTATTAACCCTTTTTCAACATAAGGAAGGAGGGCATCCTGTTGGGCTTTATTCCACCTATGTATTTCATCTAAGAAGAGTATGGTCTTTTTCCCATATTGCTTATTTGCTGTCGCAATCTTTATTATTTTTCTTAATTGTTCTTTACCGCTGTTTACTGCCAAGAGTTTGTGAAAGTCATAGAAAAGATTAAGAGATATGATGTAAGCAAGGGTTGTTTTCCCTGTTCCAGGAGGTCCCCAGAATATCATGGAGGGAATCTTGCCTGTGTCCAAGAATTTTTTAATGGGACCATTCTCCCCTATGAGGTGTTCTTGGCCAACAAAATCTTCTAATTTCTTAGGTCTATATTTTGATGCTAGAGGTTCATAATTTGCCATAATCAATTATAGCGTTATTTTCATTGTAAAGGAATTTGGTATAATTTCTGAAATAATTTTATAGGTTTAATTCATGGAACAGATAGAAATCAATATAGAGTCCAGAGAAAAATATTCTCAGATTAAAGATAAGACCTTTGTTATTGGGAGTGTTAGAAATGCAACACCAGAAGTTGTTGAAAAATTTGAGGACTTTGTTAATTATTTAGAAACTCGTGAGGAGCCAGTTATCGTACATCTCCCTCATAGGGACACTGTACAAACAAATACAGGCTTGCAGATATGTACACAGAATGAGGCAGCTATAGCTGATCCAGAGGCTCCTGTTATAGTTATATTTTATGATGAAACTTCACAAGGGAGTCATTTTGATATCGGTGCTACCCTTGCAAATGGTAAGGAAGTTTTTGTCGCAGAGTATATTTCAGAGGGAGGTTGGTTTGCAGATTTGCTTCGGGAATGGGAAGAGAAAGGTCTCCCTGCAGAGTTAGATGAGGAGGATGTGACGGTAGATGAAGATATGGTGTTTCTTATAGCGGATGTCGATGAAAACACATCACAGAAGGAAATCTCTAGGATACAAAGTTATGTGGACCGTTTAGAAAAGAATGGCCTAAAAGTTTACTGGCCATATATGCACGGTCCAAAGGACGCAACAAAATTAGAGGAGGCTTTAGAATACAGAAGAGCTATGAAGATGGCAGGTAGTGTTCATACATTCTACACGCCAACAAATAAGACATTTTTCTTTCTCGGTTTGGGATTTGGTTGTAAAAAACCTCTCACTGTTGTTAAAAATGTAGAGTATGGCCCTGGAAAGTCATATCCAAGAATGATAGATGAGTGGGAAGAAGCAACTAGAGTTTAATAATACAAAATCATGTCTATAGAAAGTATAAGTTTCGAAGAAGCTATCTCAAGAAAGAGCGACAGGTTGTGTGATTATGATCGAAATATTAGACTCTTTCAAATAGAGGAACATGTTGAGGAACTTGTAGATGAAACTTGTAAATTTCACAAAGAGGATACTGTAGTAATTCCTAATTCTGAAGCTGATGGAGATATCGTTGATGTATATCTGTCTAGAGGTGCTGGAGTATACGAGATTGGAATAAACCACTATTTCTTTAGGGAGTTCGTAACTTTTAAGGACATTCAAAATAATGATGTCTCTTTTGAAGTAATTCCTAAATATAGGAAGGCTAGTAAGATGCTCTATGATTACACCAATCATCCCAATATAACCTTTGATGCTTTGGTCAGAATCCTTACAATGGTCTACAGAGTTGTCCAGAGGGACAAATTAAGACAGATAGAGGAAGATTAAACTACTCTTTGTATATGTAAAGCGGTTTGTCGTTTATAAGAGGGATTTTCTCCTCCCTTTCTATCCCTTTTACAGAATGTTTGTAAGAGTAAACCTCACCTCCACTTTTTATAAATTCCTCAAGCTTTGGTTTTAATATATCCAAACTCTTTTCGTCCAAATAGCAATACACTTTTGTAAATTTCTCTAAATCTACCTTAAAAATATCTTCAGGTTCAAAGAAGAAATCCCTACTTAGTGGGAATTGTAACGCTTTCTTTGTTCTAGCAATTATTAGCATCACTGGAGATATGTCATAGCCTGTGCATTTGCATCCACTGTTACTGTAGGCTTTTAAAAGTAACCGCCCATCTCCACTTCCTAAATCTACAAGATGGTCTTCTTTTTTGAGGTCCATTATGTCAATAATTTCTGCAATAACTTCCTTAGGGGTTTTTAATAATGGTATTAAGAATGCGTTAATAAGCAAAGTTAGAACAAAACCTCCAATAAGAAGGATAATGACAGTCATTATTCCCAAGCTTATTCCGTTTAACATAATGGTATAATCCGTTTATTAATATTACATCTATATAATAGATGATAGACGGGATTTTGTTAATAAACAAGGAGGCGGGTATTACCTCTTACGATGTCATAAGAAAATTAAAAAGAGTCCTACCTCGCGGTCAGAAGATAGGTCATGCAGGAACTCTAGATCCTTTTGCAACGGGGTTGTTAATTATTCTCTTGGGGAAATATACAAAGAGAATGGTTGAGATTTTGGAAATGGAAAAGGAATATGTTGTTAAAGGTGAATTTGGTTATGCTACAGATACCCAGGATGTTACAGGGGAAAAGGTCAGCGAGGCTTCTGGTTTAGAAGTTGTAGAGAAAGCTAAGATAGATAAAGTGGTGAAGGAAAATTTCATTGGAGAAATAGATCAAATACCTCCTCAATTTTCAGCAAAGAAGATAAAGGGTAAGAAGGCTTATGAATTTGCAAGAGAAGGGAAAGAGGTTAAGCTTCAACCTAAGAGTGTAACAATTAAGAAATTTGAAATAGAATCTTATGATTGGCCTACCGTCACATTCAGGATTATTTGTTCAAGTGGTACCTATGTTAGAACTCTCGTTAATGATCTTGGGGAATCCTTAGGAACATATGCAACTGCAGTGGAACTTGAGAGGACAAGAATAGGAGAATACACGTTACAGGATGCTATTAAATCAGCAGAAATCTCCGAGGATATAGATTTAAATTTAAAGCTAATAAAATGATAAAAGGTAAATTATATGTAGTGGCTACTCCCATTGGAAATCTCTCAGATATGACATTTAGAGCGGTAGATATTTTGAAGAAGGTCCCCTTCATACTTGCAGAAGATACGAGGGGAAGTAAAAAACTTCTAGAGAAACACGATATTCAAACCCAGCTTGTCTCATACAGAGATGAGAATCATGATAAAGTTCTTGAGAAAATTTTAGAGAAATTAAAGATGGGGTTAGATCTTGCACTCATTTCTGATGCTGGGACTCCTTTAATCTCTGATCCTGGATACAAACTTGTAAGGCATTTAAGAGAAGCCGACTTTGAGGTAATTGCTATTCCAGGTCCTAGTGCTGTAACTGCAGCATTGTCTGTAAGTGGTCTTCCAACGGACAGATTTGTTTTCTTTGGTTTCCTTCCTAAGAGCCAAACTCGTAGGGAGAAAATAATCTCCGAATATAGGGATTTACACAACACTCTTATCTTCTATGAATCGCCAAAGAGATTGATTGGGTTTTTAGGCACAGTTTCCAAGGTTTTGGGGGATGTGAAGATATTTCTAGCCAAAGATATATCAAAATTAAGGGAGGAGTATTTCTATGGAAAAGTTAGTGAAGTCGAAGAGGTTTTAAATGAGAGAAATTTCAAAGATAATCCCCATGGAGAATTTGTATGTGTTGTTGATCCTAGAGAAGATTAGTTTTGTCTAATTACTTTAAGAAAACCTTTTCGTAATTTTTGTCTGTTTCCTTTTCTAACTCCTCAGCAGAAATATTCTTGACCTCTGCTGCTACTTCAATAATCTCTTTAACATCACCTGGCTGTGCAAATTTGTTCTTAATTTTTTTATTTTTTCTTACGGATTGGGGTGGTAAAAACGGTCCATCTGTTTCAAAGAGAATCCTGTCGATTGGTGTTGCCTTTAGAATCTCTCTCACATCTTCTCCACTTTTATATGTAATTATGGCATTAAATCCTATACAGAAGCCTAGGCCCAGAATTGGTTTAAGATATTTAATCTCGCCAGTATAACTATGGAAGCAGCCTCGAGCTAGTCCTCTTCCTTCTTCTGCGACAATACCAATAACATCTTCTACACATTCACTACACCCATTTACATCTCTTGCGTGTATGCTCAGAGGGAGATTGTTTTCAACGGCAATTTGAACATGTTTTCTGAATGATTCTTTTTGTATATCTTTTAATTCTTTTTTTACCTCTGGTGTAATATCTTTTTGCAAACCTATTTGGTAGTAATCTAGACCAGTCTCCCCTATTGCGCTAATTTGAGGGAGCTTCTTTTCCAGTATGGTCACAAATTTGTTAAGGAGTTTTTGAGATTCTTCATAGACGTTTTTAGTCCTTCCTTTGTCTATGGTGTTTTCTTCGAAGAATGTAGGATGTAAACCCAAGGCTACCCCTATTGTATTTGAGTATTGTGTTCCTATCTCTAAGCTTGTCTGAATGTCCTCAAGGTCTGTGCTCTGAGTTAGTATGTACTTACCACCCTTCTCTAGAAAGGTATCTATTATCTTTGGCAGATCAGATTTTAGTGGCTCCATCGCCAAGTGTATATGTGCGTCGTGCATGGCCTATTCTAACACATGTAAAAAGTTTAGGAAGATGGTTGATGGACGGATTTTTCCGAGATTATGGTAAAATATATTTTGATATGGCAAAAATTAAACAGAGGAACTGGTTGTTGTTAATAACATTTGTTTTGGTGTTAAGCTCCCTTGGGGTACTATTTGCAATGCTACAGAGAAATCTGGGGATTGGTTTTTGTGTTTACGAGGGTGTTGAATATTCCGTAAATGATCCTGTCCCAGAATATAAGGGTGGCCAGGATTGTGTTTGTTCCAATTCTGGAGATATTGTTTGTGAGGAAGAGGATTTGGGGATGTCTTATGAGAACTTTGTTAATGACGATATGTCTTTTAGATATAGCTTTAGGAATTACTTAGATAGGGATCAGCCAGATTTGTCAGGAGCCGAGCTAGTGGATATCCAGTATAAAGACTCTTTGCTAAGGGTTGTAATGGAAAGAGAATCTTTGTGTGGGGATTTTAATGAGCCCCCTGTTCAGGCTGGTATGTACAAGCTTGAAGATGAAGGCATCGTTTTGACTGCGATAACAAATAGGGATGAGAGTATGTATAGCAGGGTTTGTTTAATTGGAAATACCTTTGAAATTCAGAATGTTAGCCTTGCAGATGTATCTAGATTCTCGGTGTCGTATCAAAATGATCAAGGGAATATGACAAACTTTAGGATATGCTTAGCAAACGGAAATATCTATTCAAATGGTGATGTCTTCAAAGATTCAGAAAATAACAGTATCTGTACCTGCTTAGGTCCTGAGGTTGAATGTGAGGATCTTTAATCTAAAGGAGACCTAGATATATCCCCAAGATACATGTAAATAGTGTGAATAACCAGAACCTCATAACTACTTTGTATTGAGGCCATCCATTAGCTTGGAAGTGATGGTGTATTGGTGCTATCTTAAAGACTCTTTTCTTGAAGAATTTTAGACTGATAATTTGTATTGCACTAGATGCCATTATTAGCCATGTTATGGAAGACATTAGGAAATAAGGCAAAACATTGTCTGTGACTAGAGCCACAAAGAACATACTAAAGCCAAGGGGCATAGCTCCTGGTCCTCCGTTCCAGAATCTTGCGGGAGGGATATTAAAGTATAGGTCTATAAGTTGAACTCCCAGAATTATTGCAAGGATTGGGATAAATTCATATTGACCCTGAATGGTTAATAAGAAGAGCATTGCGAAGTTTATTATGGTGAAAATCCCAATCATTAGACCATCTGCTCCGTCAGTTAATTCTGCTGAATATATAGCAAATTGACCAATGGCCCCAGTTATTATTAGTACTATTGGTGTAATGTTTATCACAATTAAATCTAGAATGCTGATTGTGGTGACCTCTCCTGTTCTTCTTAGTAAATACATAACCCCTATATTTAAGAGTATAGAGAAGGTGAGTTTACCCATTCTCCACTCAAAGGTTTCTTGAAAAGCTTTCACTTTTTCATTGTTCTTAAAACCGTTTGTAAATATTGAGACGTCTATGAATCCCCAGAAACCGAAAAGTGCAAAACCAATCAAGAAGACTTTGATAACAGGTGTCATAGGAACAAGAGCTAGTGTCAACAATGGGACTAAAATCCAAATTAAGATTCCACCCATGTTTGGAGTTCCATTTGTCAATGTGGAATTCATTATTCTCATAAAGAGACTGTTGTCTCCCTCGGTTGCTCCAATCTTGGATTTCTTAATCCCACTTACTTGGTTAAATTTATAAAGTATTGAGATCATTATTGGGGCAAATATTGCAGAGACTACTGTTGTAATAAATAGTGCCTCTAAACTCGTTTTTAGTATGTCTACCATTTTTTGTAGAGATAAGTATAAATATGAACTATATGTATTATCTCAATTAACCTTCTTAATTTCCAGGTCATCTGCAATAGAAAGGAAAATATCTCTCCATACAGGAACTGTTGTTAAACTTGAGTAAGCAGCTGTTTTTGGTTCTTCTAGCTTAACAAGCATAATCATTTTAGGGTCATCTGAAGGTGCAAACCCAATAACCGTGTCATTAGAAAGATTCTCATCATATCCAGTTCCTCCTTTGATGGAGATCTGTGCCGTTCCGGTCTTAGCTGCTAGGTCATACTCTAAAAGAGGTTTGCCGAGAGCCGTAAGGGAATTGTTTTTGACTGCTTTAACTAATGCTCTTGTTATTATATCTGCAGTCTCTTTTGATATCGGTTCTGTTACGACTTGTGGAGAAATATTAATAACTTCTTTTTCATCACTTATCTGTGAGATTAGATATGGTCTCATTCTTACACCATCATTTGCTATTGTGCTGAATGCAGAGATAAGTTGTAGCGGTGTGGCGGAGATACCACCCTGTCCATATGAAGCAGTAATGGTATCTAGTTTTGTCCAAGTTTCTTTTGACTTAAGATAACTTGTACTCTCTTCTTGTAGTCCGACTCCAATAAATTCTCCAATTCCAAAGTCTTTTAAGGATGAGTAGAATTCATTGAATTCAGTATCTAGAGCAATGAGTGCTGTGCATGGGTTATTTGACGTTCTAAATATTCCAGAAATATCTAATGTCCCTGCAGGTAATCTGTTCCAAGTATAGACTTTCTCTCCTTTTAGGTCAGCATAGCCAGTTACTTTATAAAGGTCTAAATAGCCAGTTGTGTCATTGCAAATATGTTCTTCATCAATTACGCCATTCTCTATTGCAATTGAAAGAGTAATTGGTTTTTGAACGGAACCATACTCATACACGTCTGCTACAGCTCGGTTTCTTAATATCCATGGTTCTGAAGCTCTCCAGTATTCATTCGGATCATATGTTGGGTAGTTCGCCATAGCAAGTATAGCTCCAGTCTTTGGATCCATAATTATTGCAGATCCACTCTTTGCTCTGCTCTCTCTTACTCCTTTCTCTAACTCTTCCTCTACTTTTGCTTGTAAGTTTGGAACTATTGTAAGCTTAAAATCTTTCCCGTCTCTAGGCAGTATAGGTTCGTATTCTGCTGTGAGAATAACATTCCCAGAAGAATCTTTCTCCTCATAGGAATATCCTTCTCTACCAGTTATATCTCCGTAGTAGTATCCCTGTACTCCATACTGTCCAACGGGATCTCCAAATTCATTCTGTCCAATGAAACCTAAAAGATGTGCAGCTAATTCGTTGTTAGGGTAAACTCTTTTTTCCTCATTCTCAAAATAGAGCCCGAAACCTTGTCTGCCTGGGCCAAAAATTTCTGCTTGTTCTAATGCCTTCTTCTTTTCTGTTGTTATCCCTTTGGCAATTGAAGTGTATCTAAAATCATCTGCTAATTTAGAATCTATATCTTCCTTCTCAACTCCTAAAATGGACGAAACTTCACTTACAAACAGATCTCTGTTTTCAAAGAAGAGTGCTCTCTCATCTTCATCCTCACTTAGGGAAGCATATACATTCCATGCAGGTTCATCTACTGCTAGTACGGTGTCATCCGCTGCAGTAATAACACCACGGGGGGCAACTTGGATCCTGTTAGTTTCGTATTGTCCTTGTGCTAGGTTCTTGAAATCTTCTGCGAATAGGACTTGCCACCTAAAAACTTGGAATATA
Organism: uncultured Candidatus Saccharibacteria bacterium; assembly: GCA_964423025.1. Classification (GTDB taxonomy): domain Bacteria; phylum Patescibacteriota; class Dojkabacteria; order SC72; family SC72; genus UBA2177. The sequence goes on from CAYRDH010000001.1 coordinate 41,492, forward strand.
ACGATGAATGCCAGGAAGGTTATTACATATCCTACAAAAGTAATATTTAAACCTCCTGAGTTTTTTCTTTTCTTGGAGGATTTGTTTCTTTTGCCTTGTGTGGAGTAAAGATGATTAAGGCTAGACATTATGGTCTTTCAGCTATAACACTTGAATCTTCTATGTATATTATAACTCTCTCAGAGTCTGAGGAGATGTTTAACTTCTTGTTTGCAAGCTGCCTTATTACCATGATTGAATTTGTTTTTGCTATCTCTTCTTCCATAGAGCGGTTTTCTTCAATGAGATAGTTTTTTTCGCTGTTTAGGCTCTCTAATTCTAGCCCTAGGGGTGTAAGAATTGAATTGATGACGAGTTGAGAGATGGTAAACATCAATAGAGTCCCAAGAAATATTGCTATTGGTAAGTTTTTATTCTTTGAGTTTTGGGGCAGTTTATTCATTTTTCTAGAGGTCTAATATAATTTAGGTTTTCTTGGTTTTTATTAATGTTCTTAACTTGGCGGAAGCGGATCTAGGGTTGTGCTTTTTTTCGTCATCGGTTGGGGCAATTTGACTTTTAAAAAGCATCTCCCCTTCTCCGCTTCCCTGTTTTTCTAAAAAGTAGTTCTTTACTATTCGATCTTCCAGGGAATGGAAGGATATTACAGATATTCTTCCTCCTTCTTGTAAGATCTCAAACGAGTTGTCTAACCCAACTTCTAAATTAGTAAGTTCGTCATTTACCACGATTCGCAGAGCCTGAAAGACTCTGCGAGAAGGGTTCTTATTTGAGTTAACCGGTACGACTTTGTAAACAAGTCGTGTGAGATCTCCCACAGTTTTGATATCAGAAATATTTTCTTTTATTTCTCTAGCTATTGGTTTTGAATATCTTTCTTCACCATAACGCCAGAAGAGATCAGCAAGTTTTTTCTCGGGTAGTACTCTAAGTAAATCTAAGGCAGTAACGCCTAGGTTCTCATCCATTCTCATGTCTAGGGGTTCATTATCCTCGTTGTAACTAAATCCTCTCTGGTGAGACTCTTCTAGTTGTCTGGAAGATAATCCTATGTCCATGAGTATTCCTAATGGTTCTCTTACGATTTCTTTAGTGAGTTCCTTTATGTTCTTGAAATTCCCTCTCTTGATAATCCAGTTGTCATTTTTTGTGAGTTCTTCTTTGTAGTACTCTTTGACAAAATCAATTGCATGTTGGTCATGGTCAAGACTTAGTAAGAGACCATCTGGAGAGAGTTCTTTCAATATTGCTATACTGTGTCCACCATCGCCTAGTGTGCAATCTATGTAAAAACCGTCAGGTCGGATATTGAGTGAGTCGATACTCTCTTTTAGTAATACTGGTGTGTGTATCTTATCCATTCTTCTCGCTTTTCATTTTACCTATCTCTTGTGCTATCTCTTCTCCGTGTTCTTGAAGGTATTCTAATCTTTCTTCCCACTTTTTCTTGTCCCAGACCTCTACCCAGTTTACAAGTCCTATGAATACAACTTCATCCTTAAGATCAGCATGCTCTAACAATGACTGAGGGATTACAAATCTTCCTTGTTTATCAAGCTCTATCTCCTTTGCTCCTCCAACAAGAAATCTACTTGTATCTCTGATATCTTTATTTATAAAAGAGCCATTCATTACTTCCTCTGCTACTTTTTTCCACAATCCTTCATTAACTATTATTAGTGCCTGTTCGTAGCCTCTTGTCAGGATCAGGTTCTCGCCTAGTATCTCTCTAAATTTCTTAGGAAGTGATACTCTTTTCTTTTTTCCTAGTGTACTTTTGTACTCTCCTATTAACATGTTTTTACTATATCATCTTTCACCACCTTTTACCACTTCGTGCCACTAATTTAACATTGGGGGGTGGTTAGGTCAAGTAAATACAACTACAGGCCCAAATATAATTCTCTAGGCTATTATATTTTGTTGTTAAACAATGAAAACACCAAATTTGGTCTCTTTGCCCTACTAGGGCCGATAGGAAAACTTATTGCAAACTTTTCAAATAACTACTATATTAAGGAAGGGTTAATGTATATTAACAATAGATAAGTTAACAAATTATGCTATGAAGGTAGAGTTAAAAGAGATACAAAAAAGGTTTCCTGAATTCGATATCCGCAATTACAGGGAAGATGCTTATTTTATTGGTTTTAATCATGATTCAAGAACTATAAAGAAGGGAGAATTATTTATCCCTATTGCTGGAGAGAAGTATGACGGGCATGAATTTATTTTAGAAGCTTTTGAGAAGGGTGCATCAGTAGCACTTTGCGAGAAGGATAAATATGACGAGGAGACGATGAATGTTAATGAGCCAATAATCTTGGTTGATAGCATTGAAGAAGGTTTGATGAAGGTTCTTAATTGCTCAATATCTCACATAACAGCTCCGGTAGTGGCTATTACTGGTAGTACAGGCAAAACGACAACTAAACAGATGTTAGTTACAATCCTAAAACAGCAAAAGAAAGTTTTGTATGGGCAGAAATCTAACACTGTTTGGGGTAATGCAGTTATCTTAAGCCAATATGAAGATCATGAGGTGGTTGTATTGGAATGTGGGATGGACAGAAGAGGAGAGATTGCATGGCATGTGAATTCTGTGGATCCTGATTTAGGGGTCTTGTTAAATGTTGGACACGTTCATGCTGAGAAAGTTGGTAGCATAGAGGACATTTATAATGAGAAGAAAGATTTGGCAGATTACATGGAAAAAACAGGTAAACCACTTGTATTGAATGTAGATGATGAGAGATTAGCCAGAATAGAAAAGGGCTACAACGAAGATTCTGAACTAATAACCTTCGGCACAAGAGAGAATGTAGATTACCAAATTGTGGCCCCTGAGGTAGACAGTTTTGGAACACACTTCTCTTTTAAATATTATGACAACAAGATGGATGTAAAACTTAAAGTCTTTGGAGAAGGTTATGTATACAATGCTATGGCAGCAATAATTGCAGCAAACAGATTAGGAGTCCCAATAGACACCTGTATTAAAGGTGTAGAGCTATTTGAGAATAGTGAGGGTAGATTTGAGACCTTGGAATACAAAAATAACACGATAATTGTTAATGATGCTTATAATGCTAATCCAACATCTATGGATATGTCTCTGAAGACTTTTGATCGTCTTTATGGAAGTGCAGATTTTTACAAGATAGCTATCTTAGGTGATATGAGGGAACTGGGAGAAGTTTCTATTGAAAAGCATAAGGAACTTGGAGAGAAAGTTAAGAATTATAACTTTGACGAAGTCTATTATGTTGGAGAGATGTTTGAAGAATTTGGAGTTGGCGAAAGATTAGAATCCGCAGACGAGGTTGCTGCAATGCTTAACTTAAGGTTAGAAACATTAAAGAATAGAAAGGTTGTAATTCTTCTTAAAGGTAGTAACAGTATAGGATTGTATCTAGTCCCAGACTTCTTGAAGAAGTTAGGAAGTGTATAAGCGACTAGATAGATAAAGATTAATAGTAATAACTCTATGCTTCCCTTCTTGTTTGCATTCCCCCTACTCTACCCATTCTAGGTCGGCACCTAGGGTATTTAGGTTCTCAATAAAGTTTGGGTGAGCTCTTTTTATACTGTCAGCGTTTCTTATTGTTGTTTCCCCTTCTATTGTAAGTGCTACCATTAGGAGTGCCACTGTTGCTCTTATAATATTAGGAGCATCAACAGTTGTTTCTTTTAGTGGCTTGTTTCCATAAACAATAATCCTGTGTGGATCACACATTACAATGTGTGCACCAAACTTAATGAGCTCGGGTATCCAAAGGAGACCTCCTTCATAAAGTTTGTTCCAGAACATTATTGAACCTTCAGATTTAACAGAGAGTGCTATCATGAGTGGTAATAAATCTGCAGGGAAATATGGCCATGGCGCTGCTTCTAGTTTTTGTAATAGGTTCTTAGTATATGGTTGCAATATCTCTAGCTTTTGATTCTCTCTCACAATTGCTGTATCTCCTTCATATTCAATATCCACATTAAACTTTTTGAAGGCTTTTTGAATCAAAGGGAAATGCTCTGGCTCAGAATTTTCAACTTTAATCTCTCCCCCAGTCATTGCGCCTAGGGCTAAAAGAGTTGTAATTTCATGATGATCTGAACTAATAGTGAAATCAGCTCCATGCAATTTTTCACTCCCTTTAACTGTTAGCCTTGATGTTCCAACCCCTTCAATTTCTGCCCCCATTTCAATTAGTAGGTTGCAAAGATCTTGGACATGAGGTTCAGAAGCTGCATTAACCATTGTGGATTCTCCTTGGGCATAAACAGCGGCCATTATGAAATTTTCTGTTGTTGTTACACTCATATAGTCCTGCCAAAGGAATCCCCCTTTTAATCCATTGTGAGCATCGATCTTGAGTGTTCCGTTAGTAATAATCTCTGCTCCAAGATTCTTAAGGACTTCTAGGTGTGGATCTAATTCTCTAATTCCAAGGGAACATCCTCCAATCTCTTGAGTCACTTCAATATGTCCAGCTCTCGCAAGGAGTGGTCCCAGAAGTAAAACAGCTCCCCTCATACCAAGAGGGAAATTCTCTTTCCCAAAATTTTTATCTACGGACGCGTTATTTATCTTAATAACTTTTTTCTCCTTGTCCCATTCGACTTTAGAGCCCATTGAAACTAAAAGTTCCACTAACTTGTTTACATCTGTTAAGTCTGGGAAATTTCTTAATACAACATCATCGTCTGTAAGTAGTGTCGCACACAGAGCTGGTAGTGCAGAGTTCTTGTTTCCTGCGGGGATGAGTTTGCCATTTAATTTGTTTCCACCTCTAACTTTTAAATCAGCCATCTGAAATTGAAATAATTTTATTTATATACCGATTTCTTCTAATATCTTCTCTTGGGCATCTTTTAGGAAGATTTCTTCTACCTCTGAAGGGTCGTAATCCTTCTCTTTTTCATAGAATCTTCGCATTTTCAAAACCAAGTTCTCTGGAGTTAATTCACCTTGGTTTAAGATTTCTGCTAGCCCAAGATTTTCTAGAATTTTAGCGTTTTCTTGCTGTTCATTATGTGTTACCCAAGGGATTGGAATAAATATTGATGGTATCTGTAGGACACCCATCTCGTAAACAGTATTAGCTCCCGATCTTCCTACAAAGAAGTCTATATTATTAAATACAAAACCAATCTCCTTTTTCCCGATATATTTAACAGGAAGGAAACGATCTCTTAGGTTTGGACTGAGTTTCTTTTTCTCTTTTACTAATAGTTCATAATCTCTAAATTCTTTGTTGTCTCCTGTTTGGAGAATTACTTGGAAATCTTGCAGTAAAGAAAGGAGTGCTTCTTTAACTGTTCTGTTTAGCATATGTGATCCAAGACTTCCTCCTGAGATATAGATGATGGGAAGATCTTCCTGTTGAACGAGCATCTTTTTCAAGGCCTCTATTATTTTCCCTTTCCCACTCTTGTGAAATATCTCTGGTCTTATTAAATTCCCTGTGTGAACAGTTTTCTCTTCAGGGAAATATCTTTTTGAAGATGGGAATGCAACGAATATCTTCTCGCAATATTTGGATACAATCTTGTTGGATAGTCCTACTGCTGCGGTCTGTTCATGAAGGTAGATTTTGCTCTTTATCATCTTTGCAGTTAAGCACACAGGAACAGACACAAATCCTCCAGTGGAAAGAACAATATCTGGCTTAAAGTCTTTTAGGATTCTGTAAGAATCTATGAAGCCAAGAAGAGTTCGTAGTAAAAGGAAAATCCCACGAAGAGAGAATTTTCTTTGAAGTTTCCCAGCTCTAATATATTTTTTGTTGAAGGATTCGTTGGCAAAAATTCTCTGTTCTAGTGAGTTTCCAGGTTTTTCATTTGCCATTCCTAAATCTCCCCCGATGTATAGGAAGTTGTCATCGTTGAGTTCATAATTTCTTTTTAATGTGGAGATTATTGCTGAGGCTGTGGATATATGTCCGCCAGAGCCTCCCCCGGTTACGACTACCTTTTTATCTAATGTTCTCTTCTTTTCTATTTCACTATTTTCCATTTGTTGTGTATTTGCTTACATTAAGTAGTATAGCAATTCCAGCTAGTGTAACGATAGTGCTAGAGCCTCCATATGTTAGGAAGGGATTAGGGATTCCTGTTAGAGGAATTAGTCCTACGTTTGCTGCCATATTCATAAGTGCCTGTAAAACAAGCCATATCGTTATTCCTGCAGCAAGTAATTTACCCTGTTTATCTGGAGCATTGGTGGCTATTTTAAGTCCTCTCCAGAGGAAGAAGACCCAAGAAAGTACAAGGACTGTTCCTCCAAGGAGTCCTAATTCTTCTAGAATGACTGCGAACAAGGAATCTGTAAACGCAGTGTTCTCTACCAAGTATCCAAATCTCTGCCTTGATTGGCCAAATCCTTTCCCAAGGATACCCCCGGAACCTATCCCTATTAGTATCTGTTGCATTTGGTAACCAGTTCCTCTAGGGTCTGCAACTTCTCCTGTAAAGAGGAGAGAAAGGTATGTTTGGACTCGTTGTAATCTATATGGTTCTAAGATTGCTGCTGCCACACCTAATAGGAATAAAAGGACTAAGACGGAGAGCGAGCCAATGGTGTGTGCCTTACTATTTCCAGCCATTAAAAACATAATGTAGGATGTTGCACATATAATGATTGTCGTACCTAGGTCTGGCTCTAGTATTATTAAGGAGGCTATAATACCTAGTATTGCAACAAAACTTATTAACTCATTCCATAGTCCACTAGCAAAGGCTTCTTTCAAGTCTTTGTAATCGTAATCTTTTTTAGCAAGCCAGGAGGAGAGGTACATTATGAGAACGATTTTGGCGAACTCAGCAGGTTGGATATCTACGGGACCGATGGTTAACCATCTGGTCGCGCCATTTATTTCTTTTCCAAAGAGTAATACTGCAAGAAGAAGACCTATTGTTATTATGAGTAAAGGAAAGGAAAGTTTAAGGAATTTTCGGTAATCCCAAAAATAAATTAATAGTGCAGGAACTAGGCCTATTATTATCCAAACGATCTGTTGTTTTAGGAAATAAAATTGGTCCCCCCACACTGCTGTTGCTTTGTAGACACTTGCATCAAAAATCATTATGGCTCCAAATATTGCCATAAGGATTGCAAAGTAAAGGATAGTTTTATCAGGCTTGTGTTTTAAGAATGAAGAGCCTTTTTTTCGATTTGGTTTGCTTTTTCTCGACATAATATGATTATTAATATACTATATTAGCATATGGAGAGGAAGGAGAGAGATAGTTCTAAAGGGTATCTTTTTGTGGTTGGTGGTCCAGGAGGCTCTGGATGTTCTGTAATCTCAAGGATGCTTGCAAAACGTTTTAACCTAAGATTGATTTATGCCGGGAAGCTCTTTAGAGATGCTGTGAGAAAAAGGGGCTATGAGGACTTTGAAGATTTCTATACAAGTAGTAATAAGGAGAGCCTTTTAGATCTTGATCGCGAAGTGGACAGGCGTCTTATTGAGGAGTCAGATGGACAGGATTTATTATTTGACTCAAAAGCTTTTGCTGGAATTGCACATATTAAAGATATCCCCTGCACGGTGAAAATCTGGTTAACGGCATCTTTAAATGTTAGAGCTTTAAGGCATCTAGGGAAACAGGATATTGAGGGGAAAGGTTTTTTTGAAAGATTTAGGATGTCCATAAGGGAGAGGAAGAATCTAAAGAAAAGATGGAAGTTGGATAAGGAAAGATATTTTAAACTATATGGTGTGGATTACACCAAGCCAGAGTTATACAACGACATTGTTATTGATTCCTCAAATATGAATGAGGAAGAGACATTTAATTTAATTTTAAAAAAATTAGAGAATGGACAATATCTTAAAAAATAATGAGAGAGATCCGAACCAGCTACAGAGCAATCCTGAAGATACAAATAATCCTAATAACCAGAATTCTCAAGAGGAGAATTCAATTGCTGCACAGAAGCTAGGTTATGATTTAAATCAGGCTGCACCAGAAGATTTAGATACTCGTTGGCTCAGATGGAAGTGTTTAGTATGTGGTTATGTTTATGAGGGAGCTGTTAGGTTAAAGGTTTGTCCTAAGTGTGGAAATGAAGATCCAGATAAATTTCAAGATGCAGATTAATGTTTTCAGTGTGGTGCCGGGAGAGGGAATCGAACCCTCACTCTATTTCTAGAACGGGATTTTAAGTCCCGCGCGTCTGCCTATTCCGCCATCCCGGCTAAGATTGTGCTATTTTAATCCAAACAGTGATATTTTTCAATTGTGCAATAGAATAATCTCTCTGGAATTTGGATTAGGTGACGACGGGACTCGAACCCGTGATAGTGGTTTTGCAGACCACGGCCTTAACCAGCTTGGCTACGTCACCATTACTGGTTCAATATGTCCTTTATAGTGACAATCTCAAGGATTATGTCACTATCCTTGTTTCTTATTGAACTGCCACTAATAATAGCAATTTTGTCACTTAAATCCAACTCTCCATGGGTATAAATCGTTTGTATGGCAAGTATTGCACTTTCATCTCTATCATCTGGAAGATCTTTAATGTGATAAGTTTTTACTCCTCTGTATAGCAAGTCTTGTCTTATTCGGGAGATAGAGGAACTAATTGACCAGATAGGTACATTCGGTCGATGTCTTGTTATACTTCCAACTGTTCCTTCTTGGTCTGAAATAACTACGATTCCTTTTAGGGGAATACTCTCAGAAAGTGTTGCAACACTCTTACAAATCTCGTCTACTTCTCTACTACAAGAGGTTCTACCATATATCGTTGTCAGTTGCATAACATTTTCTGTATTCTTTGCAATCTGGGTCATTGTTTTAACTGCTTGAACGGGATGTTTGCCCGTTGAGGTCTCTGCAGACAGCATCAAGGTGTCAGTTCCATCCATGACAGAATTCGCCACATCCGAAACTTCTGCTCTTGTTGGGTTGCTATTCTCTCTCATAGATTCAAGCATTTGGGTCGCAACAATAACAGGTTTGCCAACAGAGCGGCATTTAAAAATCATTTGCTTTTGTAATATTGGGATGTTCTCTAACGGTGTCTCAACACCTAGATCACCTCGTGCAATCATAATTCCATCTGCCTTCTCAAGAATTTCATCAAAATTCTCTAATCCTGCCCTGTTCTCAATCTTTGCAATTATCTTAAGTTTACTGTTCTTTACTAGCTCTCGAGCATAGAGAATATCTTGTGCATTTCTTACGAAAGATACACAGATAAAGTCTAATTTGTTTTCAATTGCGGTTTTAATATCTACCTCATCCTTCTCAGTAAAAATGGGGAAATTCAGATCTATTTCAGGAATGTTTACTGTTTTATTAGGTTTTAGAATGCCTGGTTGGAGTACCTCACAGATAATCTCAGAGCCCTTAATATCTAAAACATTAAGTTTAATAGTCCCATCATCAAGAAGAATCTTAGTGTTTCTTGTTACTGTATTGTGTAGGTCTGCATAAGATATCTTTATACTGTTTGGGACTGATTGATTGGCGGAGGAAAGAGAGACTTTGCCTTCTATCGAAATCTCTTTATCAACGCCAACAACCCTTACCTTTGTTCCTTGAGTATCTAACATTATTGCAATTCTTGGGGACACTTCTCTTAAGGTCTTTGTTACTCTTTCAACCTCTGCTTTGTCTGCAAAAGAGGCATTAATCCTCGCGACTTCCATGCCGTTGTCATACATTTCTTCCAGGATGTTCTTATCCCATGAGGAAGGTCCTATTGTGGCTATTATTTTTGTTTTAGAAAAATTTTTCATATGGGCAGATATATTTAAAAGTATAGCATATGAATTTCTAGAGATACATAAAGGGCATATTTATATATTTTGAAAGGATTATCTCTTTACAGATAGGTATCACTTTATGATATATTAATAGTATGAAAGAAGTAATAAGGTCTCTGTTTGTTTATTCATTAATTTTGTTTTTTGTTTTTAGCTTTTTCTCGGAATCTTTAATATTACCCGAGAGCTCATCTTACTTGATCCTTACTATATTAATACTCAGCTTTACGGTGATGATTGCATGCCCTGTACTTAATTTCTTGACTATTAAATGTAATTTCCCAACCTTTTTCCTTATGACTACCCTACTATTGGTAGGTATTATTTACCTTCTGAAGCTTTTTATGGTTGGTTTTTACATAGAATCCTATACCTTTGCAGGGTTGGATATGGGGGAATTACAAATCTCTGAATTTGAAGTAACACCTATAATTTCAATTCTGTTCTTCTCTGTTTTCTCTTCTTTTCTATGTTCAATATACAAAGCTCTCGATTCTTCTAAGTAAATTTCTTTTCTCTAAAAATAAGTTAATTTGATGTATAATACGGTATGGACAATTTAACAAAAATACTTTTGGTGTCACAGATTATTGTTTGTGGAATACTTGTAGTTAGTATTTTACTTCAAAATAGAGCTGAGGGATTAGGTAAGATGTTTGGAGGAGGTGGTGAGGTATTTAGAACAAAGAGAGGTTTAGAAAAGTTTCTTTACTACTTCACAATCTTCTTAATAGCTGTTCTAGTCTTCCTCTCTTTAGCAATACTTAAGTATGCAGAATAACTTCTTTAGAGAAGACATTTGTATATAAATATTCAGGAGTTAGTTTCAAAGTGAAAGAAAAAAAGAAAAAGAAGGAGAACAAAGAGGTAAGAGTAAAAGAAGTATCAATTCATAAGAAAAAGAATAGTGATAAGGTCTCAATGAAAGAGGCTCTTTTAGGTATACAGGAAGGAAGTGGCCAGAAACTTAAGGAGGAAAAGAAGAAGGTTGATATTAGGGATTATTGGTGGAATTATCCAAAGTTTCTATGGAGAGGTTTTAAGAACAGTATCCCCTTCAGTTACACAATCCTTTTTCTTGTTGTTGGCTTTCTAATAGCTAGTTTTCTTCAATCTGATGCTGTCGCAAGGATTATGGATGACTCCAAAGTGAATGACACTTTTGTAGAGGGTTCTGTAGGTGCGATATCAACATTTAACCCTTTGTTTATGTCGGTGAATTATGTAGATAAGACAGTGCAGAAGTTAGTTTTTGACAAGTTAGTATATATCGACGATGAGGGACAACCTCTCCCAGGTGTTGCTAGTGAGTGGGAATTTGTGGAAGACGACATGGCTTACGAATTTACCATAAAAGAGAATTTGTATTGGCAAGATGGTGAGGAAGTTACTGTAGACGATATTGTTTTTACTTTTTCAATTGCAAAAACATTGGCAGAGGATTATGGTTTTGACTCAGTAGGAATTTCTCTTATAGGGGTTGATGTAGAGAAGGTTGACGATGAGACAGTCCGCTTTACACTCCCGGAGCCTAATCCAACATTTTTTGAGGCAGTTTCTCAGTTTATTGTTCCAAAGCATAGGCTAGAGGAAGAGAGACTTGAAGAGTTGCCTTTTAATATGTTTGCAAGGTATCCAATAGGAAGTGGTAGGTATAAAGTTACTAGGACAGAACAGAACTCTGTTTATCTACAAGATAATGAATATGATTCCATAGATCCCTCCATTAATAATATTGTTCTTAGGGTCTTTCCTGACCAAGAGACTCTTGAGATGTCCTTTAGAATAGGAGCTCTGGATGCTATAGGAGCATGGGATAAGGATCTGCTCTCTTTCACAGAAGAGTACTCTAATCTTCAAGAGTTCAAGCAGGTTGAGGATTATCGTACTAAGTTAATATTTTTCAACACTAGAAAAGAGACACTTGAAGGGAAGGATATACGAATAGGACTCAGTTATATTATAGATAAGGAAAGGTTAATAGAGGATTCTAATATTGGTGGTGTTGTAAGAAAAGGGCCATTTGCAGAGACATCATGGGCTTTTAATGAGGAGATAGAGTATTACAATTATAACCCAGAAAAAGCTGCTGAGTATTTTAAGAACCTTGGTTATACTAAGAGTGAGGAAGGAGGCTTTTTTGAAGCAGAGAATGGTGAAATCCTTTCTTTTACACTTAGCTATTTTGACAGTATTACAAATGAAAGACTTGTATCTACTCTTAAGGAGTTGCTGAAGGAGGAAGGTGTTGTTCTAAAAAGCGAGAAGCTTACATACAACCAGATTACTCAAGAGATTATTGCTACCCGCGATTTTGATCTTCTTCTTTATGAGGTTGAAACTACAATTGATCCAGATCAATATAATCTGTGGCACTCACTTAAATCTAGCTACCCTGATCTAAATATCTCTGGTTATGCCTATGAGAGAGTGGATATCCTTTTGGAAGATGCTAGGAAGACAATGGAGAGAAAGGATAGGAAGGAGAAATATGATCTGTTTCAGAAATATTTAATAGCGGATGCTCCTGTCATCTTCTTATACAACCCTCAGTTCTCCTATTATGTAAAGGAGAAAGTAAAAGGTATAGACTTCTCAAATGTAAATTATTCTTACCAAAGATTTAATAATATCCAGGAGTGGGTATTAGAATAAATAGTTAACCTCATCTCATACTGTTAATCCTCAACAGATTTAATGGTGGTGCCAAGAGGGGGACTTGAACCCCCACCCTATTGCTAGGACTACGTTCTGAACGTAGCGTGTCTGCCAATTTCACCATCCTGGCATGGTTTCTTAACAAGGATATTTTATCACGAAAACTATGACTTTGAGGTAACCTTCACTTCTATATTATCTTTCTCTTTCCCTTCTGTATCATCAGGATCGAACTTTTTATAATCTTTTAGAAAATCTACTTTTGTTAAAATCTTTTCAGTTTTACTCTTCTTCTTTTTGTTCTTCTCTTTTTTTGTCTTCTTTTCTTCTTTAACCTCTTTTTCCTTCTCCTCTGGTTCTGCTTTCTGTGAGAGCTTTTCTTTAAGTGTCACTTCCTTTTTCCCCATTCCATTTTGTTCCATCTTCTTCTCAAAGCTTTTAATCGTCTTATTGTCGATACTACCCTTAACTAGTGAAGTTATTAGAAGGCATATTACAAAGCCAAGGATAAAAGCACCACCTACAAGAAGTCCTAGGTCAATGTTTTGTGATATTGTAGTCCCAAGATTTTCAAGAGAGAGGTCCTTAAAGCTAAAGTATATCTCCTTGTCATTATTGAAACTTATATTGCTGGATTCTCCAACCTCAAAGGTTAAAGATTCTGACAAATTACTTGCATACCCATTTCTCCTTGTGAATGCTGAGAATGTATAGACTCCTTCACTTAGTTCCTCGTCGCTTATTGATATCTCCCAATTACCTTGTGTGTCTATGGTTGTTTCCTCGACAGAAATGTTTTTACCTGAAGAAAGAATTAAGACCAAGTCTGAATTTGACAAGCCAGTTCCTGAGAGTTTAAGTAAAGCTTCTTCAAATAGAGGGGAATTCATTATTGGTGGGCGTGGAATTACAATCATCTCTTTCTCAAGTATTTGTGTTGAACCATATTTGTCAACAAATCTAAACTTTAGTTCATGCTGACCAATGCTTAGTGCTGGTAAAGTATAAGGACTTGAAATTTTCTCAAAACCTCCTTCATCTATCTCTAACTCTACCCCACTATTGTCATCTGAAGGATCTACGAAAGTTATTATGTGGCTAGGATTATCTGTTGTTTCTGGGATATCTAGGAGAAGCTGCTGTAAGAAATCTTCTTTTCTCTCGACTTCTTTTTCTTCAAGCTCTGCTATGTCTTGTGCGAAAACATTCCCTGTGGGTGCAACCACTATGGTAGCAAGGGAGAAAACAGTAAAGATTGCTAACAACTGTAGCAAGGAGTTTTTATTAATTTTCAGGTTTTTCATTCTGGGACAGTTAAATTTATTTTACTTTTTCATTTTATCAATGAAAAGAACTCCTTCCAAGTGATCGAGTTCATGCTGTACTGCTATTGCATTTATATCTTTTAATTTCTTTGTTTTCCACTTTCCGTCTTTATCCTGGTATTTAATCTTTACCTTCCTGTATCTTAAGACCTCTCCTTCGATATTAGGAACGCTGAGGCACCCTTCAATGGTTGAGGTTTTACTAAATCCTATCGGTGTTATCTCTGGGTTTATAAATAATTGCCACTTATCTGTGTCGTAATTTAGTGTGTAGAAGGCTCTTATGTTTTTACCTACCTGAGGAGCTGCTATCCCACCGGCAGGAACGTTGTCCTGTTCTTCGCTATGGAGGGCTGTGTAGAGTAAGTTATCTAAAAACTCTTGGAACTTAGGATCTTTAAATTGCTCTTCCTTTACAGGAGTGCTTTTTTCCCTTAGTCTTTTCTCTTCCTCTTTGTCTTCTATTGTATATATCTTCAGTTGTTTTGACATAGTAGGAAGTATATCACAATTACTCCTCTGACCCTTCGAAAGCATCTGTATCTTCATCATCCTCATCAGAGGTGCTTCCACTTGGTAGTATCACCCCAATGAGGAGTAAGATGACCACTAGGGCAACAAGAGTTCCTAAAATTACAAGTATTCCCATATTAATCTACCACCAAAAATTAAATATCCCTTTGAAAGGAATAGATGAAGAGATCCCTAGGACCTGTCTTCCTCTTTCTAAAATACTTCTACTTGGATTTAATCTCATTACTTTGGCTCTGTCTATTATGAGGTCGTCATGAACTTGGGGCTGTGTGCAGTTTGTGAAATGGGAAGTTACTTTTACGAACTGTTGAACGCCATCGAAATCTTCGTACTCCAATGTGTAAGTGTCCTCGGTTTCTGTGGTTGTGTATACAGGCTTGTTATTAACATATATGACAGTTTTCTCGTATTCAGCATTCTCAATTACTGGTTCTAACCTACATTCTATTTCAACGTCTTCGATCGCAGTCATCGTATACCTATCGTTTTTATCTTTCTCCGGTTTTGTTATGACAGGCTTCTGTTTTACGGAAGTTGGTTCCTTCCTCTCAATGTTTCCTCTTCCTGCTGTTGGAGCAGTTTCTTCATCTGGTGTCTCTTCTGTTACTTCGTCTGTCTCGTCTGGAAGTTGTTCTTCCTCTGGGATATTAAGATATTCCTCGGCGGCAGCTCTAAGATCTACAAGACCATAACCGAAGATTATGTCTGTACCTTCAGCACCAAGGTCTACTGCGGTATCTCTTAGTGTTCCAATGAGCTCAGATGATGTGCAGTCTGTACAAATTCCTCTAAGCAAGGCAAGACTTCCTGCGACATGTGGTGCTGCCATACTTGTTCCACTTAGGTATCTGTAGGTTCCTCCTAAGAAGGTAGAATAGTTAGAAACCCCGGGGGCAGCTAATTCCCCTCCTACATTACTGAAGCTTGCTAGCCTGTTTGAACTGTCTGTAGCAACTACACAAATAACATTGCCATAGGCTGCGGGATACTGGCACGGTGCACCGTATTCGTTACCAGCAGCTGCAACCAGAAGCACTCCCTTACTAGAAGCATAATTTACGGCTCTTCTTAGGACATCTGTATCTACAGGGGCACCTAGACTTAGATTAATTATCTGGGCACCATTGTCTGTAGCCCAGTAAATACCTTTGGCCACGTCGGATATATATCCAGAGCCAGCTGAATTTAATACTTTAACTGGCATAACCGAAGTCCCATGACTCACTCCAACAACACCGGTATTGTTTCGTGCCGCCATTACTATCCCTGCTACATGTGTTCCATGGCCATTGTCGTCCTCTGGGCTTTCCTTGTCATTAACAAAGTCATAGCCTTTTGTAACTTTTCCTTGTAAGTCAGGGTGAGTCATTTCAATCCCGGTATCTATAACGGCTACTGTAACGCCTATCCCTGTTGCTGTGTCCCATATCTTATCTGCTCCAATTCTGGAGACTCCCCAGTCAATAACATCTGCGGCCATTTTAACAGGGATATCTGTTTCCACACTTTCTACAGTGGCATCTTCCTCTAGTTTACTAACATCACTCTCTCCGGTAATTACTACTGTATAAACACCATTAATACTACCTTCTTGTGTGAACTCTACTAAATATGCTTCTTCTATTCTTGTTTTCTCTGTCTCGGACAAATCATTCTTAAAACTTACGACTTTCCTATTTTCATCCTCTTTTATTTCTCCTTGTTTTACGGGATTTATTTCCGGCCCTTCTGGGATTTGTTCGGGAACAATTTCTGTCGCAAGATCTTGGCTCTGTTGTGCGATGTATTCAGAGGTAAAAGAAAGTTCCTCTGTATTATCTACAGGATCTTTGGCAAAAAGCATTATGAAGAAGAGGGAAATAAGAACGACTCCGAAGGAAAGGATTGCGATACCAAGTAACTTATATCCTTGATTATTCTTCATAAAGATAGGGGCATTAAATTTACATATTCAAAATATTGTAGCACATAGAAAGGTTGTTGTCATAGGAGCATAGAGCATTTACATTAAGACTCTTGCTTGTTCTTGTATTATGTTCAGAACCTATATACAATGGATTGTTAAGATAACCGCTACTATCTATGCAGTACGATGTGGTAATCGTTGGTGCAGGTCCTGCAGGTTTATTTGCTTGTTATTCTCTTCTCCAAAAAAAATCCAAACTTAAAATTGCTCTTGTTGACAGGGGTAAAATTATTGGTAAAAGAAAACCTCAAGAAGTAATGTGTGGTATAGGTGGGGCTGGTACTTTCTCGGATGGGAAGCTAACACTTACCGCTACTCTATCCCACGAGAAGGCATTCCATATCCTGCCAAAGGGTAAATATCAGAAGGTCTTAGATTATGTAGATAAAATTCTTACCGAATTTGGGGTCGATTCTGAATATTATCCCAAGGAGAACAAGAATCTACAGAAGCTTGTATTTGAAGCACAGAAGAATGATGTCGAATTAGTAGTAAGAAAGGCAAGGCATGTAGGTACTGACAAGTTAAAGAAAGTAATTTTAAATTTCCAGGAGTATTTCTTAGAGAAGGGAGTAGATATCTATGATGAATGTGAGGTAGAAGATTTACTACTAAAGGAGGGGAAACTAAAAGGGGTTAAGTTAAAGGGAAATAAGAATAAGGGCAAGATAGAGGGTAGAAATGTATTGTTAGCTCCTGGAAGATATAATGCTCGATGGCTACAGGGGATATGTGATAAATACGATATTAAGTATATGTATGACAAGGTAGAGGTTGGGGTGAGAGTAGAATTCCCAGCTGCTATTATGAAGGTTCATGCTGAAACTTTCTATGAAATTGTTTATAGAGTTAGAACTAGAACATATCACGATATTGTTAGGACCTTCTGTAGTTGTCCTAACGGTTTAGTTGCTACAGAACATTATGAGAATTACGTATGCGTAAATGGTCATTCTAATTCTAATCATCATTCAGATAATTCTAACTTTGCATTTGTATGTGAGGTTAATCTTACGAAACCTGTTGAAAACACAATAGCATACGCTAAATCAATAGCAGAGGTTGCTTCTACAATTGGAGGAGGGAAGCCAATACTTCAAACCCTAGAAGATTTAAAATCTGGGAGAAGGAGTACACCCTCCAGGCTAACAAAATCTTTTGTAGAACCTACTTTGAAAGATTACACAGCTGGAGATATCTCTATGGCCTTACCATACAGGGTGGTTACCAATGTTGTTGAGGGATTAGAGATTCTAGATAAGGTTATGCCAGGGGTTAATTCTGGTTCTACCCTACTCTATGCTCCTGAGGTTAAGTTCAGATCCTCAAAGGTTAAAACAAATAAGAAATTAGAAACTTCGCTGAAGGGTTTGTATGTGGCAGGTGATGGTGCGGGTCTATCTGGCTCTATAACGGGTGCCGCTGTTACAGGAGTTATTGCAGGAAGGGCGATTTCTTAATCTTCTTATGAGACTTGTTTCTTTCCTCTTATCTATGTGTTATAATGATCTTAGCTATGGAAGCTTTCTTCGTGAGTAGACTGCTTAGAGTGTAATCTCCCAAATAAATGGTGTAGCGGATTTAATTTTTATTTTTATAAATAATGGGTAAAAAATTATTTGTAGGAAATCTTAGCTGGGACGTCAGAGACGAACAGCTTAAAGAGGTTTTCGGTGAGGTTGGCACTGTCGAAGAGGCAGTAGTCATTATCGATAGGATGAAGAACAGATCCAAAGGTTTTGGGTTCGTTACGATGTCCACTGAAGAAGAGGCTCAGACAGCATTGGAAGAGCTAAACGGAAAGGAAGTCGACGGAAGACCTATTAATGTATCTGAAGCTCGAGAGCAATCTGGAGAAAGAAGATCATTTGGAGATAGATAACAAAAATAGGTTTTGGTTTTAAATCAAAACACACATTGTTAACTGAGGGGGAGCTAAGCTCCCCCTTCCTTTTTATCTAAGTAACAAACTTCTAAATCCTCTAGGGATTCTATGAAAGTAAAAATATTTATGAAATTTAATCTTCTAAATGTGTTTTAGCGTACTCTGTTAGATTCTTTCTTTTCGCCCAGACTCTTTGTGTACTTGTTAACAACTTCTTTCTTAGTCTAATGTTTTTAGGTGTCACTTCTATAAGTTCATCACTTTTTATAAAAGATAGTGCAAATTCTGTAGTCAAAAGCATTGGAGATTTAAGAGATATTTCTGTAACCTCTGCATGTGACATTCTTACATTAGTTTTCTTTCTAGATTTACATGGATTTACCTCTAAGTCATTTTCATGATTATTTATACCAATAATCATTCCTTCGTAAACTTCTGTACTACCAGTTATAAACAACTTCCCTCTTTCTTGGATACTCATCAAAGAGTAATCTAAAGCGGTACCTCTCTCAGAAGAGATAATTACACCTTTACGGAATAGAGGTGGTTCTTTTCTATATGGTATGTAGTCAACAATATAGCTGTTAATGACAGCAGTTCCTTTAGTAGAGTTCATGAGAACTCTGTGTAAACCTATTAATTTCTTTGTTGGGATTTTAAAAACAAATCTGTTTATTCCCTCTTCTTGTTCTATGTTTAACAATGTTCCACCTCTATCACTAACCTCTTGGTTTATAATGCTGAAATATTCCTCTGGAGCATCAATATTTAATTCCTCTACAGGTTCATGCTTAACTCCACCAATTTCTTTTAGAATGACTTCTGGCTTTCCTAATTCAAATTCATAGCCTTCCCTTCTTAATTGTTCTACAAGGATAGAAAGTTGTAACTCTCCTCTTCCAGAAACGTTATAACTATTCCCTCCACTTCTTTCTATTTTAAGCCCAATATTTAAATTCTTTTCTTGCTCTAATCTCTGTTGTAGCTGTTTAGCTGTAACAAAGGTCCCTTCTTTCCCTACAAATGGAGAGGAATTAGCAGAAAATTTAACCTTAACTGAAGGGGGAGTTATTTTTATCTCGTCTAATGGTTTAGGATCGTTGATGCTGCAAAGAGTTGCCCCTATATCTGTAGAATCTGTTCCAGTAATTGCAACAATCTCCCCTGCACTAGCACTTTCCACTTTCTCCCAACTAAGTCCCTCTTTGATGAAAATCTCTTTTACTCTACCCTGTTTCTTTTCAAAATCTTCTTTCTTGGAAGTTAATAATATTGGGTCATTGATCTTAACTTCTCCGTTCTCAATCTTTCCAATTAGGTATCTTCCTAGATGTTCATTATATTCAATAGAAGTTATTTGCATCTGAAATGGAGCACTAGGATCTCCCTTTGGTGCTGGTAGAGTTTCTACAATTCCATCTAGTATTGGAGTTAGATCTCCTTCAATACTGTTTGCAACTAATAGATCTCCCTCTGGAATCTCTTTCCAGACTTTTCCTTCTCTTGCTATTGCATAGTATATTGGAAAATCTAGTTGTTCCTCTTCTGTTGCTAGGTTAAGGAATAGGTCCTGAGTCTTTGATATTGTCTTTTCTATGTTAGCCAACTTCTTGTCTATCTTGTTTATAACAACGATAGGTTTTAATCCAAGTTCTAGTGCTCTCTTGAGCACAAATTTAGTCTGTGGCATACACCCCTCTTTGGCATCTACTAGAAGAAGGCAACTATCTGCCATGTTAAGGGTTCTTTCAACCTCTCCTCCGAAGTCGGCATGTCCAGGGGTATCAATGATATTAATTTTTACTCCCTTGTATCTTACTGAGATATTCTTGGCATTGATTGTAATGCCCTTTTCCTTTTCAAGCTCTCCCACGTCTAAAATCCTTTCTTGGGTCATCTCTTCTTCATTTTCTCTAAAGAGATGTGTTTGCTTCATAAAGGCATCCACCAATGTTGTTTTTCCGTGGTCTACGTGCGCTATTATTGCGACATTTCTTATGTCTTTTTTGTCTGTATTTGTTTTATTCATTGCAAAGGGATAATTCTAGCACAAAGAGTGCTTTTAATACAGCATAGAAATATTTTAATATGTAATGTTTTTTAGACTTAAATTGGTCTAATTTCTTATGCTTACTTCTCCAAGAATTGCACTACCAGTTATCTTCAGAACCGGTTTGTCTACTGTATTTTCTTTCAATCTTGGTTCCCAAGAGCCAAGGACAGCGGTTCCTTCTGTGACAACCCTGCAATTGTCAGGGACAAAGATTGTTATTTCTCCAAGTCCTACAGAAGCATTAAGGTTAGCTCCCTTCTCTGCTATCTTGGCCTCTCTAAGGTCTAATTCATAAGAACCGAATGTGACATTTAACTCTCCGCCTTTGAATGCTTCAGAAGTTATTTTCTTCTTAATACCACTGAAGGCTGTTGAATCATAAACTTTTTCCTCCTCACTCTTTGAAGATTTCTCAGTAAAACTGTTTCTCTCTGAGTCTTTAGGGAGGAAGCAGATTCCTGCTCTCCCGTCTTCGTCTCTAAATAGAATTGAGAAACCTAGCCCAATAATGATTAATGGCCATAAAACTGCGAAGAAATTCCAATTGTAAAATCTTGTTGTAAGTATAAGTAGTCCTAGGGTTGCGAGAATTGCTCCCCATGTAAGATTCCCGTCAAGAAGAAGTCTAATTCCTAGCCCAACAATTAAAAGTGGCCAAAAGAGGCTTATTAATTTGGCGAAATCTATACTAAAAGGCCATAAGAATCCTAGTCTATCTATAAGGAGTAAGACTCCTGCTATGAGGAGAAATATCCCAATTGTTGATCGTATGTTGTTTTTCATCTTTTGGTTTTTTAAATGTTATTTATCTGTAAAGAACCAACTCCGACATTTGCATCTATCTCTATTTTGATTTCAGCATCTTCGTAATTGGGTGAAAGGTAGGAAGGATTGTCTCCTATGAATTCGTCTATTGCTTTTCCATTAAGAGTTATCTCCCCTATCCCTAAGTCATAATCCATCTTAAAACCTACATTCTCTGGAATGTTGAGTATCATCTCTCCCGCACCAATATCTAGGGTTATTGATTCCGGAACGCTTTGCGCCTCAAGTGTTATCTCCATCTTCCCAGCACCTATTTTGGAAGAAATTTCGTTAAGAAGTAACTCATTGAGAGTAATAGTTCCCTCTCCTGCTCCCAAGTCGGTAATTAAAGAGGTTGGAAGGTCTGTTTGTCCTGTTAGCAAATCAAATGTTGTAGGTTCTATTCTAGAGCCAATGAAAAACCCTGAATAACCAGTGGTCTTGAAAGATAGTTCAAGGGCATTATCCTTGATCTCTTTTGTTAAGGAAGGCTCTATAGCATTCTCTGTGTACTTAGATTCTACTTCGAGATAGCTTTCAGAGGTTGAATCATCTGTTAGTGTAAATCTGGAAGCACCTATCTTAAGATCTATATTTCTTGTTTCGATACTTGTTGATTCCTCAAAGTCCTCAGGACTTACAATCTCTGTTTCTTCAATTTGTTCGCCTCCAGGAAAGATTATCATTCTACTCTCATTGCAAAACATCTTTGAAAGTATTGGGCAATCTCTGTTGGTGTAGGACATATAGGAAAACAATCCTATACCAGTGAAAAGGATTGCTGCAATAACCCCTACAATAATCTCAGAGAGCAAGGTTTTCTTAAAAACGAGTCTAATCCCTGCAAATATTAGGAATACCGGCCAGAATCTTACTAGGTAATTCCATATTCCCCACCCTACAATCCCTGTTGTATTTAACAGAAAGATTCCTCCTATGAAAATGAGGAATATAGCAAACACGATATCTCTATCATTTTTCTTTTCCATTTTTTATAAAGTTATAAAATTATTTAACTTTCTCACTCTTTGTATCTGAAACAACTTTTCTATGTAATCCGGCTGCCTCTTTTTTAACACCATTCTTCTCCTCCTCCTCTCTCTTCTTCTCTTCGTAAACTATATTCTCTTCAGGAATTGCAATCCAGAGAATTATGTAAAGTAAAAGACCAAAACCTTCAGTTAGGAAGGCTATTAGAAAGAGTATTCTAATAATGATTGGGTCTATGTTAAGGTGTTGAGCAATACCACCACAGACACCTGCAATTACTCTGTCTGTCTTTGATCTGTATAACCTATTGTTCATAATTTTGAAATGTTAAAAATAAAAATATTCATATAATACTTAAGTATACAGGGTTTTAGAGAAATCTATCAAGATGGGGTATACTGGATATAGATAATTTTTAATATTTTTATATAAATATGACTCAGTTAAATCAAGTTTATAAATGTGAAGTCTGTGGGAATATTGTTGAAGTAGTTCATAACGGTGCAGGCACATTGGTTTGTTGTAACCAACCAATGGTTTTGCAAGAGGAGCACATAGAGGATCAGGGGTTTGAAAAACATCTTCCTGCACTTTCTTTTGAGGGAGATGAGTTGAGGGTAACAGTTGGAGAGACATTACACCCTATGGAGGAAGCACATTACATTGAATGGATAGAATTTATTGTTGGAGACAAGGTTGAAAGAGTATACCTTAAGCCAACGGATACCCCAGAAGCAGTATTTAAATACAATGGCGAACCTAATTATATAGTTCGAACATATTGTAATATTCACGGTCTTTGGGAATTGAGAATGTAATCTAGGGTTTCGAAAGGGAGCCTATATATGTGATGTGAAATCTATATAGGCTCTCCTTGCGAGCAGTTTTGTCTTTTCTCTATTTGGTATTAATGTCCGTTCTTGCCATTTGTCTTACTAGTTGGTTTTTGTTTCGCCTGTTCTTTCCGTCGTTTCTGTTTTTTGGTTTTGTTTTTATCTACCAGAAGACCTCACCTCCTTTTGGCTCTGTGGTGTGAGAAAAAAGACTCTCTATTTTATCCGAAAATGAAAAAATATTCTAGGCTATTTTGTGATAATTCCTCCCCCTACAACAAGGTCTTTTTTGTATAAGACAACTGATTGTCCTGGGCTTATGGCTCTCTGTTTCTCTTTGAAAGATATTGTTACTTTACCTTCCTTGTTCCCCTGTATATTTGTAATTTGACAAGGCATTTCCTCTGCTCTGTAACGGATTTTAGCTTTTAGAGGGATATTCTCTTTAATTAGGTCTGGCATTACCCAGTTGGTATCTCTTGCGGTAAGTTCACTTGTGTACAGGGATTCCTCGGGTCCTACAATAATTTCATTTTTCTCTTTATCTATACCAATAACATACAAGGGGTCATTAGAAATTGTTTTAACGCCCTTCCTCTGTCCTACTGTGTATTTATGGATACCGAAGTGTTTACCTAACACTTTGCCTTCCTTATTAACAATATTTCCTTCTCTTGGAGTTGTTTTAATGTTGTTTTCAATAAATTTCTTGTAGTCATTGTCTGGAATAAAGCAAACCTCTTGGCTATCTCTTTCTTCTGCAACGGTAAGGCCAATCTTTTTTGCAATTTTCCTAACTTTCTTTTTTGTAAGGTTACCTAAGGGGAAAAGTGTTTTACTAAGCTGCTCTTGTGTTAGGCGGTACAGGAAATAACTTTGATCCTTATCTTTGTCTTTAGCTTTTCTTAGTAGATATCTTCCACCTGTCTTTCTTGATGGTTTAACTATTCTGGCATAGTGTCCAGTAGCTATGTAATCTATTTCCATCTCTTCTGCTTTCTTTAGGAGTTCCTCAAATTTAACTTCTCTGTTACAGATAACACATGGGTTTGGTGTTTTTCCCTTTAGGTACTCTGATATGAAGTATTGGACGATGTTTTTGTCAAAGGTGTCTTTAAAATCAAAGACATGATGTGGAATATTTAGATCTTTTGCTACTTTCTTTGCTTTCTCTATGGCTATAAGAGAGGTACATGTTGGGTTTGCATCTTCCCAGAGCTTCATTGTAGCTCCAATGACTTCGTATCCCTCTTTTTTAAGTAGATATGCGGCAACGGAACTATCCACTCCCCCACTCATACCTATTAAGACTTTCTTTTTCATAGGTTTATTTTAGCAGAAAGGGATAAATATACACAGCCGTCCTATAGTAAATTCTTCTCTTTTTTGATATACTCTACCCTAGATAAAGAGTGAGAAATCCTCTATTTATCTGATGTCTTGTTCTTTAAAACCCACACAAAAAGAAAGGAATTTGAAATTATGAATTTTGGAATCCCGTCTTTAGGAAGCGACTAGATGTTATCCTCCCCTAACATTTCTTCTATGTCTGTGATTATGAATGTCCACGATGCTGTCTTTAAGGCAAGCGAGAGTAATCAGACAATGCATATTAATATAGCTGGAATCCAGCTAACTGTTGAACCGAACTCCGATCCCTCGGAACTTGTTTGCCTTTGGGAAACAGAGTTTGAAAACAGAAAAAAATAAAAAAATTATGTGGGTGTAAAGAGTAAGGCGAAAACCAAGGTTGTAGAATATTCTACTTAAAAATCCTTGGTTTTTTGCTTTTTAGATAACAAAAAATAAGGGTATATTACCTTACTATTTTAAAAACTTGGATTATGTGAAATGCACTTTGGGAAGATCTTGCTATACTGGACGTTAGTCCCGTACTGGTCGCGAAGATCTTCCCGTAGCACTTTATTGAATAAGTGTTAGTTCTAGGATTAATTTGGGGGTTGGTAATCCGGGTATTGTCCTTGTAGCACATGTAGATAGGAAGTAACTTCCTTCATGTGTTTCAAAGAGTTCTGCCACGGAGATAGAACCACCTATTTGTTCCCTATCGAGGATGACGTAGTCTGTAACTTTAAAACAGGAATCGGCATCTAGACAGAAAACTAACCCTATTAAATCTCCTGCTTCCTCAGCGACTATGAAGTACTTGCCAAGGTGTGGAGATTGCAATACGGGCCAGCCACCATGAGTGTAAATAACCCACCCATTTTGGACTAGCCTGAACTCGTTTCCTACTGGGTCAAGATTGTCATCTATCTGTTCAGTTGAACAGGGTCCTGGACATTCTACGACCTCTGCCTCCCGAAGGAAGGATTGGTACCAAGGAGTTATGCTCTCTGCTTCATGTATGGTAACCATCTCGTACTCTCCTGCAAAAGATATTGGTTCTACAACTACTATCTCTTCTGGAGTCTGTACGACTTCTGGTTCCTCTGAAACTTGAGTTTCTTCCTCAATGACCTCTACTTCTTCAGTAAAAGTTAGTTCGAGTTCTGGTTCTAAAGCTTTCTCAACAACATTGTTAGTTGATATGGCTTCTTCCTGTACAACAATCTCTTGTTCGGGTGTGCATGAAAGCAACAACAGGGAGAGAATTATTAACAGGGGGAATAAAATGATACTCCTACCTTTTCGCCATTTTCCTTTTTCGAACGAATATGGTGAGTCCACTTGCTCCTCCAATCAATCCTGCCCCAAGTAAAACTGGGCCGACAATACTTGCACCAGTATCCGGTTCCGTATCCACATCTGGTGGAGGCGGCGGAGGTGGTGGAGGTGGCGGCGGAGGTGGCGGAGGTGGTGGAGGTGGTGGAGGTGGTGGAGGTGGCGGAGGTGGCGGAGGTGG
>CAYRDH010000002.1:0-27488 GCA_964423025.1 uncultured Candidatus Saccharibacteria bacterium
ACTTAAGAACATACTTTGTTCCCACAGTTATCTTCCTTGGGAACTTGTTTCCTGTTCTTCCATCATAAAGATCTTCTTTCTCTGCCATGTCTGCGTTTGCTTTCTTCAATTCATTCTTCAACCACTCTAAGTTTTCTCCCTCAAAAATAGGAAATGCTAACTTTTCATTCAACATATCTGCATACTTACCAAAGTGAACCTCTTCTGCTTGTCCCATGTTCATTCTCTTTAGGAATGTTGGTGTCAAAACAATATCTACTGGTTCTCCGTCCTCAGTAAATGGCATATCTTCGACAGGTCTAATTGCAGCAATAGTATTCTTGTCTCCGTGTCTCCCTGCAATCTTGTCACCAAAGTCAATCTTCTTTGTGTTTGCGACCCAGACCCTTACCTCGTGTAAGACTCCTGGTCTTAATTTGTCTCCTTTATCTGCAGACAACACCTGACTCCTAATAACAATTCCTTCCTCTCCGTGAGGGATTCTCAAAGAGTTGTCTCTTACATCGCTGGCAGATTCTCCAAAGATTGCTCTAAGAAGTCTCTCTTCTGCAGTAAGTTCTTTCTCTCCCCTAGGAGCAACAACGCCTACGAGAATATCTCCAGACTTAACCTTAACTCCGTCTCTTATGATTCCTCTGTCATCTAATTTTCTAAGAATCCTTTCATTAACATGTGGGATGTCTGCTGTTATTACCTCAGGTCCTAATTCAGTATCTCTAACAGATACTGTGTGCTCTCTAATATGTATAGAAGTCAAAAGATCTTTTCTAACTATTCTCTCAGAAATAATAACTGAGTCTTCGTAGTTATATCCTTCGTAGAACATGAGTGCTGCTTTAAGGTTTATACCTATTGCAAGCTCTCCGTTTTCCATGGTAGGACCATCTACAAGTACATCACCTTTCTTAAATTTGTCTCCAATATTTACAACTGGTGTTTGAGAAAAACTTGTATTGTCATTACTTCTATAGAAGGTTATAAGGTCATAATCTTTTATCCCTTCTTTCTTGTATTTCACAGATAATTTCTTAGCATCTACATAAAGAACTTCTCCCTCATCTTCAGCAAAAACTCCCCATGAAGCCTGTCTTCCGACAACTTCTTCCATTCCTGTTCCTACAACTGGAGCCTGTTGCTTTACCAAAGGAACTGCCTGCCTCTGCATGTTTGATCCTGTCAAAGCACGCATAGCGTCATTGTGAGAAACAAAAGGAATGAGTGCCATACCAAGGCCTGCCTGCTGGCTAGCTAAGACATCTACAAATTTAACAATATCTACGTCTTCGATCATGAAGTCTCCTCCATGTCTTACTGGAACTAGAGAATCTACGATATTATTATTTTCATCTGTTGTGATAGTTGCTGTAGAGATATAGTGCTTTTCTTCATCCATAGCATCTAGATACTCTATATCTTCTGTTATGAATGGTTTAACCTTAACTTTCTTTAAGTCCTTTATCTTTGTAATTTTCTCTGCTAACTTTTCATCTACAGTCTCACCTTTCTTTGCTATTAATTTTTTACCATCCTTAACGGTCTCTCCAATAATTCTATTCATCAAGTTTGTCTTATTGTTATTGACCTCATTTTCAACTCTTCTGTATGGTGCCTCTAAGAAACCAAATTCGTTAATTCTTGCCAACATTGCGAGCTGGACAACAACACCAATGTTTGAACTCTCTGGACTTGTTACTGGATCAAACTTGGAATAGTGAGAGTTGTGAACCTCACGAATAGAGAATGTTGCTCTCTGTTTTGCAATTCCTCCTGGTCCTCCTGCAGTGACCTTTCTCTTATTCTCCATTTCAGACAATATATTGGTCTGATCCATGAAGCTAGAAAGTGCGTTAGAACCAAAGAATGATTGTATTGAAGCAGAGATTGGCTTTGTACTTATAAGCATAGAAGGTGTAACCTTCGCATCCTGTCCATACAAACTCATCTTGTCTCTAATATTCTTCTCAAGTCTCCTTATTCCATTATTAAGTTGTCTTTCTAAAATTTCTCCAACACTCCTGATTCTTCTATTACTTAGGTGGTCAATATCATCAGGCTCAACCTCTCCATTATTCATCTGGATTAATCTCTTTACTATCAAGGTGATATCAGAAGGATAAAGTCTTACTTGATCAGGATCATTGATATCATAATCAGTATCAAGCTTTCTATTTAATTGGTATCTACCAATTCTTCCCAGATCAAATTTTCTAGCATTAAAGAAGTTACTCTTTATATATCTCTCTGCACTCTCTAAAGTAACAGATTCATCTGGTCTAAGCTTGTTGTAAATACTAATGATTGCTTCCTCCTTATTATTAGTAAAATCTCTAGCAAGGGTAGCCTCTATATACTTGTTCTCCTCATTTGTATCTACATCCTTGAATAATTTCCTAATGTCATCATCACTCTCCCAACCAAAAACTCTCAAGAGTTCTGTTATCAAGACCTTAGGTCTCTTTGGCAAGATTCTCATAGAGATAACATTGTGCTTGTTTGTGTCAATTTCATACCAAGGACCTCTTCCTGGCATAAGTCTTACCTTATATAAGGTTCGAAGTGGAAGTTTGTCAGATGCTTCATATAATACTCCCTCAGATCTAACAATCTGGTGGGTTACAACTCTTCTTACTCCATTGAAAACAAAAACTCCATCATCTGTCATTACTGGAACATCAGTGACGAAAATCTCCTGCTCTTTTATCTCTCCAGTTCTATTATTAAGAAGCTGGACTTTAGCATAAACAGGAACCTCATAAGAGAGTCCCTTCGTTATTGCTTCCTCTATACTTCTATAGGGATCGCCATATTTAAAATCTTTGAATTCCAAGGTCCACATTCTCTCCATCGTATCCTTAACAGGATTGATTTCAGAAAATAGCCTTTGGAACCCATTCTCCAGAAAATCTGTAAATGAAGCCTGCTGTGCTTCTATTAGATTAGGGAATTCCACGTCCCCAGAATAACCTAATCCCAGATTTATTCTTCCGGATCTATTGCGCTTGGGTTTTACCATAGGATATATTTTTAGTAATATTATAAGGTATTACAAATAGGGGCCGTATTAACTCCTGATTCAAAAATCAAATTATACCGCCCTTAAAGGCAAAATTAAAGACTCGAAGGATATTATCATATTTATATATAATAGTCAAAGCTTTTTGTTGTATTTTAGAGCTTTATCTGAAATATATCCTTTTTAGTTCTTTTTTGATAGATTTATTATATACTTTAAGGCTAGCTTTGTAAAAATACCTTTAATATCATATTATATACCATAAAATGCCCAGAAAAAAGAAGAAAAAAGCAATAACAATAGAGAGTAGCGAAACAAAGATTTTGTTTGGTTTAATACTATTCATACTAGGTCTAATCGTCCTAGTCTCCCCCTTTATGCAAGACCATTCTCCACTGTTTGATCAAATAACCCTAGCACTTGGATACGCTTCACTTGCTTGGGGAGCACTAACAATATATCTGTCATTAGCACTCTTAACAAAGAAAAAGAAATTCTTTTCAGCTAAACAATCTATTGGGTTATTATTTTTTTCTATATGCTTGAATATCCTTCTTTCATTCTGGTTAATAGAAGAACAACTCAACGACACAGAGGCACTAAGAGGAGCAGGAGGACAACTTGGGAAAGCACTCCACCTCTCTTTAAATGGATTTGTCGGAAGCTTCATAGAGATAATAATAATTCTAATAGTCCTCATAGTTTCCTTCTCCTTAATAACAGCAACCCCATTACAACAGATTTTTGAATTCCTCGAAGACTCTGTCCCAGAAGGAAAAGAGAAGGAGGGAACAGGACTAAAAGGACTCCTTAAAAAACTCAGCTCTCCAGAATTACCAGATGATGTAAAGATAGAAAATGGGGAGGAAGAGAAAGACGACATTAAAATTGAAAGCGAGGAAGAAGTTCAGAGAAGATTAGACAATATTCTTGCAGCAGATGACAGTGCAGAGGAAGAAAATAAGGTAGACGAAGATAATGGAACAGATGAGGATCTTGTTAAACAGGTATCCGTCCCTGAAGACACTGAAGAGAAAGAACCAGAGGGACCAAAGTTTACAAACTGGCAATTCCCAGAGGTTGAAATTCTTCAAAAGCCAGAAATAAAAGAACAAGATAAGGAAGTCTACAAAGATAAAGCGAAAGTAATAGAAGCTACACTTAAGAATTTTGGTATAGATGCTAAAGTCGTTGCAGTAGCAATCGGTCCAACAGTCCTAAGATTTTCCCTCAGCATAAGCGTTGGCGTAAAGGTTTCCAGGATTAAAAACCTTAGTAACGACCTTGCATTGGCCCTCGCTTCTCAGAGTTCCTCAGTCAGAATCGAAGCTCCTATCCCTGGAACTTCCTATGTAGGAATAGAGATTCCTAACCCAACGCCAAACTACGTATATGCCAGAGAAATGATAAAAAGACTTAGAAAAGAAAAGGATAAATATGAACTCCCTCTAATATTAGGTAAAGATATTACCGCAAAAACACAGATTAAAGATTTGACAAAAATCCCACACCTACTCGTAGCAGGAGCAACAGGAACAGGAAAGTCCGTTGCCATAAACTCTCTCCTAACAGGACTTCTTATGACAAAGAGCCCAGATGAAGTTAAATTCATCATGATAGACCCTAAGATGGGTGTCGAAATGGCAATATATAATGGTATCCCACACCTGCTTAACCCAGTAATCACAGACCCTGAGGCTGTAGTTAATGCCTTAGAGTGGACAATTGGAGAGATGATGCGAAGATATAGACAACTCAAGCAGATACGCGTTAAAAAACTCGCAGAATACAACAAGAAAGTTGGTTACCTTGCAATGCCTTACATAATAGTGGTCATAGATGAAATGGCAGACTTAATGCTTACCTCTGGAGCGGATGTTGAGACTAAAATTCAAAGATTAGCCCAGATGGGTAGAGCCGTAGGAATACATTTAATCCTAGCAACTCAGAAACCTACAGTTAATGTTATCACCGGACTTATTAAGTCAAATATCCCTGGAAGAATGGCCTTCGCAGTTGCTACTAACATGGACTCAAGAGTCATATTAGATGAATCCGGAGCTGAGACACTATTAGGAAATGGAGATATGTTATACAAAGACCAGACAACACCAAAAGCACTAAGAATACAGGGTACAAACACAACAACAGAGGACTCGGAAGCTGTAATAACCTCTATAAAAGACCAACTAACTGAAGAAGAACCTTCCTATTCCGACGACCTAACAGAAGCCATTGAGAAAGGTCCTCAGGATGATATAAAAGGAGGGCCAAAAGAGAGAGACCCAGAATTTGAAAAGGCTCTCGCCATTGTAATTTCAACTCAAAAAGCGTCTGCGTCATTCCTCCAAAGAAAGATGAGAATTGGCTACAACAAAGCAGCTCGCCTAATAGACCAGCTACACCAAGCAGGAGCAGTGGGCCCCCAAGATGGCTCTAAACCAAGAAAAGTTCTAATAACATCTCCAGACCAAATCTCTGACAAACTCAAAGAAGATGACTCAGAAGCCATAGAGTAGTAGAATAGACAGATGATTACCGCAGGAGAAGTCTTAAAAAATAAGAGAGAATTACTTAAAAAAAGCCTAGAAAGAGTTTCCGCAGATACCAAGATCCAGAAACGCTTCCTCGAATATATTGAAAATAACCAATTTGAATACTTCGATTCAGAAGTCTTCTTAACAGGCTTTATTAAAATATATGCAAAATATCTAGATCTAGACACAAGCAAGGTTCTTGCACTTTACAGAAGAAGTAACCCTAATAAGACCCCTAGAAATACACCAAATAAAAAAGACGAAACGAAACCATCGAAGAAGTTAAAAAAGAAACCAACTCTCGAACCTAAACTAATAATAACAATCCTCCTTGGAATATTCCTACTCGCAATTTTTGCCTACATAGGCTTCCAAATATACAAGTTCCAAAGGCCTCCTTCATTAGAAATAACCTCCCCAGCGGCTGACAGCGAAGTCCAGACCGAAGATATCCTCGTTGAGGGGGAAACGGACTCTGAGAGCATTATTGAAATAAATGGAACGGCTGTAGAAACCAATGAACAAGGAGAATTTAGCTATGAAGTAACACTAAAGGAAGGACTTAACACAATAACTGTAAAAGCACGGAAGAACAATGCCTTGGAGAAGGTAGAAACCATCAATATCACCTATGCTCTAGACTCTGAAACAGACGAGGATGAACAGGAGGAAGAGATAACAGAAAACACCATTAGACTAGAGGTTTTTGATTCTCCTGCATGGGTCAGATTAGATATAGATGGAGAGAACAAAATCTCACAAGTCCTGGAACCCACAGAAGAAGAGTTCACTATTGAAGAGAATCTTTACATAATTACAGGAAGAATTAGTAATACCAGAATCTACTTTAATAACAACCCCCTAGAGTGGCAAACAAACCAGACAACGGGAGTCACAGAACTAACCTGCGAAATTAACGAAGGAGAATTATCCTGCCAATAAAATCCTAATTTGCCAGGAAATGATATAATGCTGGCATCTATGACTTCTTCTAACAATCAGATTGAAGAGATAAAAAGTAGGCTAGACATTGTTAATGTAATTGGCAAATACGTCAAGTTAAAACAAACAGGGAAAAACTATGTCGGTCTTTGTCCCTTCCATAACGAGAAAACACCATCCTTTGTTGTAAGTCCTGACATCCAGAGATATAAATGTTTTGGTTGTTCAGAATCTGGAGATATCTTTAATTTTCTACAGAAAGTAGAGAATATAGACTTCCCAGAAGCATTAGAGAAACTCGCAAAAGAGGCTGGGGTAGAGCTTAAAAAACAAGAAGGTTTTTCAAAATATAAGATATTGGAAGAAATTAATTATAAAGCTACCCGTTACTACTACAACCAATTAAAAGAAAACAAAAGAGCAATGGATTACCTTGAGCAGAGAGGCTTTAACAAAGAATCCATTAAAAACTTCGGAATAGGATATGCTCCAAGAAAACCAGAGCTGAGAAAATATTTACTTAGAACTAAAAATTATTCTCAAAGACAGTTATTAGATTCCGGACTCTTCACCTTAAAAGACAAGGTGGTAAAGGAGAAATTCTACGATAGAATAATGTTTCCAATTAGATCCACAAGAGGAAAAGTCCTTGGCTTCACAGGAAGAGTGCTTCCAGGAAACGATTGGGGACCAAAATACATGAATTCCCCAGACACACCTATCTTCCATAAAAAAGAAAACCTCTTCGGCCAGTACGAATCTCGCCAAGAGATAAGGAAAAAAGACCTTGCAATACTATGTGAGGGATCCACAGATGTAGTAAGTGCACACCAACACGACATCAAAAATATTGTAGCCCCCCTGGGAACAGGATTAACAAAAGAACAACTAGAAAAACTCTCTAAAACAACAAAGAATATTTTATTCTTCTTTGACAGTGACGAAGCTGGTCAAGATGCTCTAATAAGAGGTTTTCGGGTAGCTTCAGAACTTGGACTTGTTCCTTACGCAGCCAGCCCAGAACCATATAAAGATATAGATGAACTTCTTCAAAAAGAAACAAAGCTTATGAAAAGGAAGATAACTAACAAAGCAGAGGCGTTTTCCTTTATACTAAGCAATTACTTGGAGGATAAGAACCTTAATAGGCTTGAGGACGTCAATAGGGTGAAAAACTTTATAGGCTCTTTAATTTCTTCAGTCCATGACAAAACCCTGTTAAACCTTTACAAACAGAAGAGCACAAACCTTACTAAACTGGACCTCTTCGAGGAGACCCCCGAAAACCCCTATAAATACGGCAAAAAGGAGCCCTCCTCCCAGTTCCATATGAAAAAGGCCGATAATAAAGTCTACAGGGAATACCTACAGCTGCTACTACTACTAGATGAAATTGAACAAGAATTTCTTGTTGATGAAAAGTATATACTACCCACTCCACTTCAGCAACTCTATGCAGAGATCCTTAAAAGCTACAAAGAGGGGAAAGAGAAGCTATACACCATACTGCACGAAACAGATGGAATTACAGAAACCTTCGAGGAAATAATCTTCGACCTAACAGCAATACCCGAACAAGAGAAAGATATAAAGGAAGAATTAAAAAAACTCTCAAGAAGGTTAGAAGCCCTTTACCTAAAAGAGCAACAAAAGATGCTTAGCCAAAAGGTTGCCATTGCCGAAGAAAAGAGAGACACTAAAGAGGCAGAGAAATACTTAAAGGAACTCGCTCAAATAAATAAACTTTTACAAGAGAACTAAGATGCCAGACATATCTGATTATGACAAATTAAACTACGACTACTCCCAATACTGGCAAGAAAGGCTTTATGAGAACCTTGCAGAGAAAAATCTTTTAAACAAGATCTTTGAGAATCCTAGAGGGAAATGGTTCCTAGATG
Organism: uncultured Candidatus Saccharibacteria bacterium; assembly: GCA_964423025.1. Taxonomy (GTDB): domain Bacteria; phylum Patescibacteriota; class Dojkabacteria; order SC72; family SC72; genus UBA2177. The sequence continues at coordinate 8,394 of CAYRDH010000002.1, forward strand.
TAGGAGGTTCCTATGGAAGAATAACCTCCACATATTACGATTCTTACAAACACCCAGTGATCCTGGATTATTCCCTTAATACACTCATTAAAAATAAAGAAATTATTAAAAGCAGATATCCTAAAATAACCCTAATTGCAGCGAATGCTTACAAAATGCCCTTTAAAGAGAGTTCTTTTGATGGAGGCTTAATGGTCAGGGTACTTCACCATATAGAGAAACCGGATGATTATTTTAAAGAAGCCAAAAGAGTTTTTAAGAAAGACGCCAAGTATGTTCAAGAATTTGCAAATAAAGTGCATATAAAAGCCAAGATAAAAGCTTTGTTCAAGAAGGATTTTGATTTCTTTTCAAAAGATCCCTATGAGCAACCTATTGGAGAGAACCTAGAAGGGTCAAAGAAGGAAGAAGGCGGAATATTCCTTAATTATCATCCTTCCCATATAAGAACCCTATTAGAAAAGAACAACTTTGATATTAACAGAAAACTAGGCTGTTCTTTCTTAAGGTCGCAAGCTATTAAAAAGCTATTAGGTACTAGTATTATGGTTTTTATTGAAAAAATACTCCAGAAGACACTCTCTTGGACAAATATCCCTCCAAGTATATTCTTTGAAACAACGCTACAAAAGGAGAAAGAGAAAAAAGAGGATATTGAAAGAACTAACTTGAAAGATATTCTTGCCTGCCCTTCTTGCAAAGGAGACTTATCTTTTGAGGGAGAAAACTATGCAAAATGTAAGAAGTGCAATCTCGAATTCTATAAGAAGGATGATATCTGGGACTTTAGGATAGAATAATGAAGAAATCCCTTGGACAAAACTTTTTTGTTAATAAAAATCTCTCTGCACAGATTGCAAAAATAGTTTTGGAGGAAAACCTTGATGTAATAGTGGAAATAGGGCCTGGGCCAGGAGCATTTACTCAGTTTTTTGCCACAGAAGAAATTAAACTTCTTGCTATCGAAAAGGATGACAATCTTTCCCTGGATCTAGAAAGCCGATATCCCTCAATAACTGTTAAGAATATAGATTTCTTAGACTGGGACTTCAGCGACCTAGAACCTTTTAAAGAGAAAAAGATCACATTCTTTGGGTCCCTACCATACAATGTAAGTAAAAAGATTATTAAAAAGATAATAACTTCCGAATTTTTCAACTCTCCCAGTTTTTTTATAATACAAAAGGAAGTAGCAGAGAAATATTGTGCTAAAGAGCCAAATAACAATTTCCTCTCCATAAGTACAGCTCTATATGCGGATACAAATAAGCTGTTTAATATCTCTCCAGAGTCTTTTAAGCCAAGACCTAATGTAAATAGTACCTTCATAAAATTCTCTCCTAAATCCCCCTCCTTGGAGGACACAAGAGCCTTTGAAAAGTTCTTACATAATGCTTTTAGACAGCCCAGGAAAACATTAAAAAATAATTTTGGAAGAAATTATTCCTTTAACACAGAAGATATAACCCCGCTACTCCAAGAAAGGCCTCAGCATCTCTCCCTTGATCAATACTTACACCTTTTCAATAATCTCGCGTAGCTTTTGATATAATGAACAGATGAAAAGGGTAAAGAAGAAGAAAGTTCCCCAAGAGGAGTCCAAGCAATTGGACTTAGGTATTAAAGAACCCTTTAAAAACAGGTTCTTTAAGATAAAGAGATCCGTAGATTTTGCAGTATTGCGCTTTGAAGTCAGAAAGTTTCTAAAGGACCCTCTCGTCTGGGCAACTCTCGTAATAGGGCTTGTCCTAATAGCTCAGCAGGTATATCTAATACTAGAAAATCTGTCTGATTTGCCTATTTACGTCCCAATATTCAGGCACTTCTTATCCGCTGAAGCAAAACTTACACAAAAGGACTATATCTTTGTATTCCCCTTCATCTCCTTGATTACTCTCTTACTTTCTATGCTTTTTACCTCTAGGTATTATAATAATGAAAAGAAGTTAACTAGACTCCTTCTTTTCTCTTCTTTGTTATCTAGTATTTCACAGAGTCTTATTTTAATTGACTTAGTAAATCTTTTTTAATATGGACTTATCTACAACAACGGGCTTCCTAGCAGGTTTATTTAACAGAATTCCTGAATTTATACAAAACACAGCATACGCAAAATATGTAGAATATTGGCCAATATTTCTAATAGGTTTACTTACAGCTCTCTTCATAACACCAATACTAGGCTACATTGCATTGAAGTCTAATATCACCTATGTTCCTAAGAAAGGAAGGGGAGAGAGAGAATTCGACAACCCTCTAAAAGCCCTTCATGAAGGCATAACTCCGTCCTTAGGGGGTTTAGCAATAACTCTGCCAGCCTTCATTGCAATATTAGTCTTTTTCAAGATAGATAGTTTTACTCTACCGATATTAATATCTCTTTTCATTTTAATAGTTGGTGCTACCCTGGATGACATTTTAAATCTTCCTGCAAAAGTTCAACTTCTTTACCAGATTGTTGCTGCGGGAATCATTGCTTTTTCAATACTAAATATAACCTCTATACCCTTCTTTAATATAGACTTAAGCTCTCTAACATACAACTTTTCAATCTTCGGGATAGAACAATCTCTTGCATTCCCGGGCGACATATTCCTGTTCTTCTGGATCCTAGTCTGCATAAATGCCGTTAAGTGGACAGCTGGTTCTCCTGGAATAATTGAAGCAAATTCTTTCGTAATATTCTCGTTAATATTCGTTATCGCGATGAGAGATGTGTCTATTTTCTCTTCTACAGTAAGTATTCTTATTGCAGGAGGCTTACTCGCATTTTTAATATTTGCATTTCCTCCACAAAAGATAATGACTGGCTCTGCAGGCAAGTCGGTTTATGGTTTTCTTATCTGTATTCTTGCTATCGTGGCAGATGCTAAGATTTCAACAACTGTAATGCTCTTAATATTGCCTTTAATAGACTTTATTTATGTAATAATAAAGAGACTTCTAACTCACAAACCTAAGAGTATAGGGGACTTAATGAAATTAAGTGGCCCAGACCACCTACATCATCAATTAATGAATTTGAACCTATCAAGGGCCCAACTTGTACTAATAGAGATGTCTGTAACTCTCTTTCTTGGTTCTTTTGCCATCTTAACAACGGGAGCTATTAGATACTTCACTCTCACTATCTCAGTTGCACTCGGAATTGCCTTCATTGTTTACATAAACATAAGCGCCTCCAAAAAGAAGAAGGAACAAGAGCAGAAAGAAAGCCCAGAATCTAAGTATTCCTACTAAAATAAAAACATGTTCCGTTAGAATTACAGTACCTTAGAGGCCCGACACTATAGGCCCTGGAAGCACAACTGTTTAGAACATATAATTAAGAGTTATGAAAAAGAACAAAATTGCCTTAATAACGATTTTTCTGATACTAGCTATCTCTATCTTGCTATACTTCGTCCCTGTTAACCAATTAATAGGAAAACTGCCTTTTATCAATCGTTTTTACAACAATACAACCCTAGAAATTAGTACAAAATCTGGAGTCGCGAGAGTCTGGATAAACGGGAAAGATTATGGAGAGACACCAACAAATATTGAGGATCTCCCAGAAGGTTCCTACTTGGTAGAATTACAAAAAGTCGTCGAAGAGGAGGCTTTCTACAAAAAACATTCATTCCAGATAGAACTAACAAGGAATACTTCTGCGAGGATAGATTTAGAGATAGGCCCAGAAGATCTCCTACATGGAGCAATCCTTTACTACACCCCTATAAGAACAACCTCTGACGAAGGGTTCCTGACTGTTATAAGTGATGTTGATGATTCCAGGGTTTTTCTAGATGGAGAATTTTTGAAGGTAAGCCCAATAACTAACCTCGGTTTAAGAGAAAGTCAGTACGAGATAAAGGTTTTAGTACCTGGACACGAGGAAGTAGAAGTACCAGTGCTACTGCGAAATAATTATGTTTTGAATCTAAAAACTTTTCATTTCCCAATACCTGTAGAATTTGAAACAATAGAGACAGAGAGTACGCAAACAGAAGAAGAAAACATAGAGGAAGAAGCTACAGAAGAGATAGTAGATGAAGAAAGTGTAGATGAATAAAAATAAAAATGAGTAATTTACGATTAAACAAAATAAAACCCCAGACACCAATAGCCATAATAATCCATGGTGGAAATAGAGTTGGATATCTAACAGCAAAAACCCTTATAGAACAAGGTTGCTATGTAGTAATTATAGACAAATTTAATAGCGAGACAAGAAGGTATCTCTCAGAACTTAAGAAGTCTGAACTCTTTGATTTCTTTGACTTTAAGGGCTTTAATTCTCTGTTTAAAAATGTCAAAAGATTCGACTATCTTTTCTATTTCCTAAACGAAAAACTAGACAAGAGAGAATTCGACAGTAAAGAATTTTTAAATGAAACTAAAACTCTAGAGGAAACCCTTACTAACACTAGAAAAAACAATGGGAAGTTCTCCCTTATTACTTCTCTTGCACTAAACAGAGAATTAGCAAATAGAGTAAATAACGAACAGTTGTCTACTCCCTCTCCTTACTCTGCAATGGAATTACAGAAGTATTGTGAGACACTAGCAGCAGAGTTTAAAGACAAATCTAATATTAATCTTAGGATTTTAAGACTCGGGACAGTAATTGGTGGAGGGATAGAGAAGGTTGACAATGACACTCTAGATGGACTTCTTACAGATACTGTTCAGAAGAGCCAAATCACCATAAAGGGAGAAGGATTAGACCTACATTCCCTCATACATGAGGCAGATGCTACATATGGTTTATTGAAATTATCCTTTTCTGACAATACCAGAGGAGAGGTCATATCTCTAGCTAATAAGAATAATTACACAACACTTTCGTTAGCTTACAAACTTTTGGAACTTAACACTGAAGCCCAGACTATTCGTTTTGTTGAAAATCCTGAGGAGCAGTTCCTAATTCAAGATCTCTATGTACCTGCTCCACATGCCTCCAACTATGGTTGGAATCAGCAAGTAAATCTTGAAGAGGCTCTTGTAGAACAGATTCAGAAATACTATGAAGCTACAAACAAAACATGGGATATAGATAAATCTCCCCAAAAGAGTAAACAGAAAAAGACTGTTAAGATGGGAAAAACTAAACTGGGAGAATTCACCTCTTCTCTCCTTTCTCCAATTAAAAAGGTCTTTAGCAAAGAGAGAAAAGAAAAAGTGGGAGCAAAGAAGATAATAAAAGGCTCTGTTATTACTGTTTTGCTTATGGCTCTTACATATTTTGTAATATACCCAATAGTTGGGACATTAATAGGGTTACTCTTAATTAATTCTTCTGTCAAAAACCTCTCAACATCAATTCTAGATATGGACCGAGCAGAAAGTTCTCAAGAAATAGAGTCTTTGGAGAGAAATATCTCTAGAGTAGGACAAAGTGTAGACCAGATGTACTGGATATTCCAAGTCTTAGGTAAGAACGAACTTTATGACAACACTACTCAATTAGTCCTCGGAGCTCAATATACCGTGCAAGGAGCCAGACAGTTGGTAGATGCTGTATATCCTCTAACCCAATATATGCAAGATTTTGAGCCTGCAATAGATTTCCAAACCTCTACCCCCACAACAACAAGAGAATACAGGAGTTATTTGGAAGAGATAGAAAAAAATACTTATAAATTAGAGGAAGCGGATTACAGAATCTCCCTCGCTTCTGAGATAATAACAAATCTTAATACAACAGTCTTTCCTAAGGCGCTACAAGACAAGATTATTGAGTTCAAAGAAATTATTAGCCAGATCGAGGAAGGAACAGAATCCTTTAAAGCTGTGAACTCTTTCCTCCCTGATTTACTTGGTGTAGACGAAAGAAAAAGATATCTAATCCTCTTCCAAAACGAGGGGGAGATTAGAAGTACTGGGGGTTGGTTAACAAGTTATGGAATTGTGGGTGTAGAAGGGGGACAAATAAGAGAGCTTTTCGTTGATGACATTTACAATGCAGATGGGTCTCTGAAGGTCCAGAATAAGCGGTTTACACCTCCCAGAAGCATGTCTAACGCACTAGAACTAACTAACTGGCCATTCTCTCTAGTAAACTGGCATCCTGATCTATCTGACACTCTCACAGAGGCAGAACCATTTATTTATGAACTTGGAAAGGGCAGCTCTTTAGAGGGCTTAATAACAATAGACGTCTCCTTTGTTGAAGAACTTTTGGAGAGGTGGGGAGGAATAGAAGTTCCTGGCGAAACAGAGCTTGTTACTAGTGAAAACTTAAACAGTAAAATTTTCCAAATGCACGAAGAGTTTGTGCCTGGCTCTACCCAGAAGACAACTTTCCTAGCCAATCTTGCAAATGAGATTGTTAAAAAACTTCTTTCTATGAATGTTGCAGACCTTATGGGAATAGCAGATATCTTTGAAAAAACCTTAGACGAGAAGCACCTACAAGCTACATTTAAAAATAAAGATGCCTACAACTTCTTTAGTTCTAGAGATTGGGCAAACTCTATGAGCAACGAATACAATGATGCACCAATATCAATAGATTGGAACTGGGGAGGAAACAAGGCGAATTTATACCTAGACAAGAACTACTCTCTTACAATAAACGTAAAAGATGAGGATACAGTGGACTTCATATACTCCATAACAGTAGAAAACTCTTCTACTGAGAATGTTTATCCAGAAGGAGATTACATAAACTACCAGAGAATATATATTCCTCCTCAAGCAAAGATATTAAGAATCAGTGGAATCGAAGATAATGACTACTCTGTTTACAGAGAGAGTGGCTTTAAGGTAATTGGAGGCTGGTTTAATACACCAATTGAATCCATAAATACACTAGATATCTCTTACAGAATAGAGAGAGAAGATGGAAACTCTAATTTCCCAATTGTAATACAGGAACAAAACGCATTCTTTGATATTAACCTCTTCAAACAACCAGGAGAGAAGAAATATGCTTACAAACTAGATATTACCTATCCCTCTACATGGAATTTGGAAAGTTCCCAAGGATTAAATAGCATAAGTAACCAACTTTCTGGGAGATTTGAACTTAGTGAAGATCTAGAATTCCCTGTAGTCTGGAGAATTCCAAACTAGGCTTTTTCTTATTAGACAGAGACTTTTGAATTCTTTTTCAACTGGGTATACACTTCCAAGATGTCTTCTAAAGAGACTTTGTTCTGAGAAGCAAATTTCTTTAGTTCTTCAAAACTAAGATCTACATTTAAAGGAGATCTGCTACTCATCCCCATAGGAAAAACATATGTAGCAAGGTTTTTTGATTTACAATTATGACAAGAAAAGTGTATAATAGCCGAGACTCCAGTGTTCTGGACGATATTAATATCTTCGGGGCTATATGCAGTGCCGCATTTATCACAAAACTTTGCTAAAGCATTTAGAAAGAACTCCTTATTCCCGAATGTGTTATTATCTTTATTGTTCATATATAAAATTATACCACACACTCTGAATGTCAGATAAAAGCAAATCCATCAAATATCTTATTAAAAAAGGAAAAGATCAGGGGTTTCTAACCCAAGAAGATCTTCTTGATGTTTTCCCTACAATAGAGGAGGATATAGACCTCCTAGATGAAATCTTTGAGAAACTTCAAAAGAACGAAATAGAAGTCCTCGAACCTGAGGAAGATGTAGCCGCTCAAGAAAAAGAGGAATTGACCCTGGAAAAGAAAATTAGAATACTCAAGAACATTCAGACAAATATTTCTACAGATGCAATAAGATCATATCTCTATGAAATTGGAAGAATTCCCCTCTTAACAGGTGAAGAAGAGGTTATTTTAGCAAAAAGAATAGAAAAAGGTGACAATGAGGCAACCCAACTCCTAATAACTGCAAACCTTAGGTTAGTCGTTAGTATTGCCAAGAAGTATAGTAAGAGTAACTTGGAGTTACTAGATCTTATTCAAGAAGGAAATATTGGATTAATGAGGGCCGTAGAGAAGTTTGATTACACAAAGGGCTTTAAATTCTCTACATACGCTACTTGGTGGATAAGACAAGCAATAACAAGAGCTATTGCAGACCAAGCAAGAACTATTCGTATTCCAGTCCACATGATAGAAACCATCAACAAGTTCAATAAGACAAGCAATATCCTTGCAACAAAACTCGGTCGCCCACCTAAGGATGAAGAGATTGCAAAAGAGATGGATATAGAAGTAGAGAAGATTGCAGAGATAAGAAAGATAAAACAGAACCCAACATCACTTGCAACTCCAATAGGTGAGGAGAAAGACAGTAAATTGCAGGATATTATCCCAGATGATTGGTCTCAATCCCCAGAGGATTATGCCACTGGAGAATATCTTAAGAACCAACTAAGAGATATCCTAGATAGTCTTCAGGACAGAGAAAGAAGAGTTCTTTCCCTAAGATTTGGATTAGACGATGGAGTATCAAGAACCCTAGAGGAAGTTGGAAAAGAATTTGGAGTTACAAGAGAAAGAATCAGACAGATTGAAGCAAAAGCATTAAAGAAACTCAAGGAGAAATCTGCGCAACAGAAACTAGATGATTATATTGACTAATCTCTACCTACGAGAGTAAAGAAAACCTCCGGAAGCACTGGAAAGTGATCCCTTGTTCGTCGACTAACATTCTCTAATTCTTCTAAATCAAAAGTCTTTTGTAATTGTGACACATAGGAATCTGCCTGTGGATTAATCTCTACCTGAGAACTTTCATAGTAGATATAAAGACCTACCCAAACAACTACAAGCCCTAAGAGCATCATCAATGGAATTGTCGCTTTTTTAATAATATCCATATCCTATCTATAAAAATTTACATTATCTACATGGTATATCCTCAAAGAAACCGTAAATGCATTTGTACCATCATCTGCTGTTTCCGTCGAGTACGAAAAAGATTCAATAACAGGATACATTGGTAAATCCTCTAGCTCCTGCAGGAAACTCAATATATTCTCTTCTTTACCCCTAGCGCTAAAGGTTATCGTATAGGGCTTAAGAGCCTTTGTTGTAATGTCATACTCCCTCCCCTTATACCTGTCAAAACTCACAGAGGAAAGCTTATGACCATTACGCGTAGTCACTAACTCTATATTTGCCAACAAAAGACTGAAGTTATCACCAGCTGGAAAGATCATTTCCAAATCATCAAAAGCCTCCTTGTTAGGAGCATACTGCTTATCCAGCTCATTTAATGTGGTTACCTTATTCTCAAGAAGAGTATTAACTCTTTCCTTTTCCTTAATTTCTTTATTTATCCTGGTAATAGTTGTCACTGTTGGCCTAACGGCAAAAACAATTAGAGCAATGACAACAAGGACAGAGAAGCCGAAAAAGGCATAAGACCTCTTTCTCTCCGGAGACTCTTTAATCGTTTTTATATATTCAGCTGTATTAATTTTCCGCTCTTCCACTTACTTCTCCTTCTTCATTTAAATAAAAGGACACTCCTACGCTTATCTCTGCATCCTCTTTAGTTATTGCAAACTTCACCTCTTCATACATTGGATTGTTTTTTAAAGCAGATTCGTAATCCTTTACACTATTGAGATTATTAGAACTAAGACGCAAGGACACGCGCCTTTCACTAAAGCTTAAGCCCTCTAGGACAAAACTCCCTGGAATTCCACTAATAAGTTCCCTAATCTGAAGAGAGTTGATTGTCTGTCCCTCCCTTATATTCTTAATGTCACCCAAGACAACTTGGTAATTTTCAAACAAAAAGGCATTCCTTTTCCAAGTATCGTTTGAGAGAAGAACTATTTTGTTATTAATCTCTTCTGTAAGATCATTATTTTTCCTGTCTAAAACAAATCTGGAGAAGAAAACTCCTAAAACTATTACCTGAACACCTATTAAAAGATATTTTCCAACACTAACAAGCCAAATATATGCGTTACTCCAAACATCACTAGGATCGTAAAGCGTTTCCAGGAAGTTAATAGATTTTGGCTGTTTCTCTTTCTGAAACATATGGCAGTTTTAAACTTTTATTGTTTCAGTATAGCATATATTTAGATTTATGAAATCTTCTCGAAAAGAATTATCTTCTCTCTTTTATCAAGAGCTTCCTTTGCTTTAACAGCACTTACTGGGATTATCGGTTCGTATAGTTCAGAGACTATATGAAGAAGATAACTAAGGTTATTTAATATGACCTCTACTTCCTCTTTTTGCTTACTTTTCTCCCAAGGTTCCTTCTCTGTAATATACTTATTCCCCCAGTCAGCAAGTTCATCGATTTTTTCTCCAGCTAAAGCAAGTTCGTATTCGTCATAAAGTTCCCTTATCTCTTTCTCGAATCTGTCAACCTCTTTTCTAAAAGACTTTTCGACCGCTTCAACATTATTAATCTCAACCTCTTTACTATTGGCAAGGTGGATTGTTCTATTGAGTAGATTCCCAAAGTTATTGGCTAATCTAGAATTGTACATATTTGTAAGTTCCTCTTCTTTATATGCAGAGTCTGCAAAGGTAGCAATCCCCGTTAGAAGATAAAATCTTACAACTTCTGCACCAAATTTCTCCTCCTGGTCAAAGGGAGAGATAACATTATTAAGAGTCTTAGACATCTTTCTACCATCTGGACCTAGAACCATTCCATGTTCTAAGAGTCTCTTACTCTGAGGAAGGCCTACGGAAGCTAACATCCCTTGCCATATACTCCCTTGGAATCTCAAATTGTCTGGCCCAAATAGCTGTATTCCTGGCCACCATTTGTTTAACTTTTCCTCATCTTCTCCAAAACCAAGAACATTAACATAGTTAGTAAGGGCATCAAACCAGACATAAAACACCTGCTCTGGATCATTAGGAACTTCTATCCCCCAAGGAAGGTTCTCTTTTAGCCTTGAAATACTTATATCTTCTGTCTCACTAATTATTGTCTTGAGTTCGTCTAGCTTTCTCTTTGGTTTTAATACCTCAGGATTTTCTTCTAGCCACTTAAGGAGTATCTCTTTATATTCCTTAAGCTTGAAAAAGTAATTTTCTTCCTCTTTAATTTCCGGTTCCTTGTCATGGTCTGGGCACTTACCTTCTACCAAGTCTTTTTCTGTCAAAAATCTTTCACACCCAACACAGTAGAGTCCACTATATTTCTTTTTGTATATATCTCCATTCTCATTGCACCTTCTCCAAAATTCCTTTGCTGCTTCATGATGTTTTGGGTCGGATGTCCTGTAGAAATGATCATACTTTACAAAGAACAATTCGCAGAAATCTTTAAACCTCTGAGCATATTTATCTACAAATTCTTGAACCGTTATTCCCTCTTTCTTAGATTGATCCAAAATCTTCTGTCCATGTTCGTCTGTTCCCAAGTTCAAAAAGACATTCTCTTCTCCGAGTTTTTTCCTAAAGTATCTTGAGATCGCATCCGCCTGTATAAATTCTAATGCGTGCCCAATATGTGGCTCTGCATTAACATAGGGGAGGGTAGTTGTAATATATAGATTTTCTTTCTTCATTCTTTTCTTTCTTAATTTAGATTAAAAATATAATCGTTGTAATGATTATATAACTATTTAATTATCCTGAGAAATTCTTGTCCCTAACGGGACATCATTTGCTGTGACATTAACAACCCTTTTGCAAGTCCTAGCTTTGAAAGCTCTTGCCAAACTGATTCAGTAACAAAAGGCATAAATGGATGCATTACCTTAAGATTTTCTTTAAGAAGATAGAGTAATTCTGACAGATATTGAATCCTTTTTTCACTCCCTATTTCTTCCCCCTCTATACTTTCTTTTACTTGTTCTATCCAGATATCACAGAATTCATGCCAGAAAAATTCTCTAATTCTCTCTGCTCCTAGATTAAATTGGTATTTTTCTATATATTCACCAACTTTCTTAACATGCTCCCTTGTTCTTTTAATCCTTTCTGTTTCTTCCATAGAGGTCTCAATTCTCTTTGAAATTTCTTCTATTTCGCTATCTTCAACATTCATAAGGATGAATCTACTAGCGTTCCAGACTTTGTTAACAAAATTTCTATTCCCTTTAATCTTCTCTTCCCTTACTGGGGCATTTGAACCAGGTAAAGCATCAGAATAGTACCAGAGTCTTAATGAGTCTGCTCCGTATTTTTCAAATATCTCTTTTGGTTCAACACTATTTCCCTTAGATTTAGACATCTTAGATCCATCTGGTGCTAGTATCATTCCGGTAAGAAATATATCTGAGAAAGGTAGTTCCTCAGTTCTGTATAGCCCCATCATAACCATTCTTGCAGACCACCAGAAAAGAATATCCCTAGCATGAATCATCATTGAGGTTGGATAGAACTTCTTAAAGTCTTCTCCTTCTGGACCTCCAAGGGTAGAGAATGGCCATTGCCCTGAACTAAACCATGTATCAAAAACGTCTGTTTCCTCTTCCCAAATCTCTCCATTCTTAGATTCGGGTTTCTGTGCACCTACATAGAGTTCTCCTGTTCCTTTTGGTTCGTTTCCTGTCTCTTCCTTGTAGTCTTCTATACTCTTTCCTTCGTTTTCATGTAACCAGTCGTAGAGTTTCTTACCTCCGCTATACCATATAGGAATCCTTTGTCCCCACCATAACTGTCTGGAGATACACCATGGTTGAATCTCTTCAAAGAAGTGGCTTAGTGCCTTCTGCTGTCCTTCCGGGAATACTCTTAGTTTTCCTTTCTTTATATTCTTCAGTGCTTTTTTAGCAAGAGAAGAGACATCTAAATACCACTGGTTAGATATTATTGGTTCAATTGCTGTTCTACATCTTTCACAAACAGTCACTTCATGCTTAATGTTCTCTATCTTGATGAGTAATCCCTGTTCATCGAGCTCTTTACATAGAGCCTTAGAACATTCTACTGTTTCCATTCCTTTAAATCTTTCTGGAATGTCTCCCTCCATTTTCCCTTCTTCATTAATGACGTTCACTATTTCTAACCCATGTCTCTTACCAATCTCAAAGTCAACAGGGGAGTGGGCAGGAGTAACTTTGACAGCTCCTGTTCCCATTTCCATGTCTGTTTCGTCATCTGCGACGACAGGAATCTCTCTTTCGGCAATTGGAAGTAAAACTTTTTTACCTACAAATGGCTTGTATCTTTTATCTTTGGGGTTCACAACAACCGCAGTGTCTCCCAACATTGTTTCTGGCCTCGTTGTAGCAACTGTTATTCCTTCTACCCCTAGAAGTTCCTTTGCTAATTTTCTGTCCTCTTCTTCAACAAAAGGATAGACGATGTATGCAAAAATACCTCTTCTCTCTTCATGTTCAACGTCTATATCTGCTAAGGCCGTCATACAACTAGGGCATTGGTTAATGATTCTCTTGTCCCTGTAAACTAGGTCTTCTTCAAACATTTGGTAAAAGGTCTCATATACTATCTCTGTAAGCCTTGGGTCTAGAGTGAATAATTCTCTAGAATAATCTGCAGAAAGGCCAATCCTTTTTTCCTGCTCTCTCGCATTCTCTATATTACTCATGCAAAATTTGTAGGTTTCTTCGTAGAATTTCTCCCTCCCTAGTTCCTGTTTGCTCTTTCCCTGTTCTCTAAGATGTTTAGCAAAAACGGTCTCTGTCTGTATTCCAGCATGATCTTTTCCAGGAAGAAGAAGGGTCGGATGACCGGTCATTCTCATGTATCTACCCATAACATCATGGAAGGAATAACCGCATACGTGTCCTAAATGTAGATTACCGTTTGCATTTGGAGGGGGGAGGGTAATTGTGAAAGGTTCTTTAACTTCTTCCTCTATCTCTTCTAAGTACTCTTCCATTTTGTCTGGATTTGTTAGCCCAGACTCATACCAGAGCTTGGAAATCTCTTTTTCTTTGTCAGAATTGTAGGCTTTTGGTAATTCTTGCATATTCAATAATGCTCATTATATCACACATTTTCATCCTTAAAATCTCCTTTAATTCGCGAAGTTCGCCTTTTTATGTTAAAATACACATACTTTAAGGCCCTAAATAATTTTCTCCCAATTATTTCTTCCGCAAAGAGTCCTTTTAACCTGTATAATTTACAAGGTAAAAAAAGGGCACACATATAATATATATAATAATTAAAATAGATAAAAATGAATAAGAATAATAGAAATAGTTTACTTCAACTATGTACTCTTTCTGGTACGAGCGAAATAGGAAGAAATTCCAATTTTGTACAATACGCAGATGAGATAGTAATGGTAGACGCAGGGTATTCGTTCCCTGGACAAGAATTATATGGCATAGATTATGTCATACCAAATACGAAATATTTAAAAAAGAATAAAAATAAAGTTAAAGCCATTCTAATTACCCATGGTCACTTAGACCATACTGGGGCACTTAGATGGATACTTCCAGAATTAGATTACCCTCCTATTTACGCTGGGGGTTTTGCTAAAGCTTTAATAGAAGAGAAGCTCAAAGAGTACAAGATGGATAAGAAAGTGAAGATTATTGGGATAGACAGGAAATCTACCGTTAATATTGGTAAATACTTTAAAGCCACCTTTATCGGGATAAATCACAGCATCCCAGACGCGTTCTCAATATTTTTAGACACTCCAAAGGGAAATATTTTCTTCTCTGGAGACTACAAATTTGACAAGAATCCAGCGAATGAACCACAGAGTGATTACGAGAAGCTAAAAAGCTTAAGAGGAAGGATAGATTTGGCACTCATGGAGAGTACAAATGCTTCTACCCCAGGGAAGGCCCCCTCTGAGACAGAGATTGCCCACAATTTGGAAGAGATAATCAAGAATCAGAACGGAAGAGTAATTGTGGCTGCATTCTCTTCACTAATAACAAGACTTTACTCTTTAATAGAGATCGCTAAAAAAACTAACAGAAAAGTTGTTTTGTCTGGGAGAAGTCTTGAGACTGCAATAAAGATTGCAAGAGAAAAGAGATACATCAACATTGATGACCGATATCTAATAAAAGAAAGAGATATCAAAAAATATCCAGAGAAAGAAATCTTAATCCTCTGCACAGGAAGCCAGGGAGAAAGATATGCTGCTCTTAATAGAATGTCTCTTAATGAACATAAGTACATTAAGCTAAAAGAAAGTGACTTAATAATCCTTTCTTCTTCTGAAATTCCAGAGAATATTACAAAGATTGAAAGAATGACAGATAGATTACTCGGGTTTGGAATTCAATTAATAAAGGACAGTGATGACAACAAGATTCACTCAACAGGGCATGGGAACCAAGAAGATATGAAGATGATGGTTGAATTAATAAAACCTAAGAACATAATGCCTGTTCATGGATCCTTAACCTTTAGGTACTTCCATAAAAAGAACCTAATTAAATGGGGCTACCCTGAAAAGAATATCTTCCTAACAGAAGATGGACAATTCTGGAACTTTAATGGAAACTACTGGAACAGGGGAACAAAGATAGAATCTAAACCTATACTAATAGATGGACTAGGAGTAGGAGACATCGGAGACATAGTTCTCAAAGATAGAAAGCAACTTTCCGAATTCGGAATGTTTGCAGTAGTTCTCAACTTGAGTTCAAAAAACAAGAAGATTATTGGGAAACCTAAATTCCTCTCGAGAGGATTTATATATCTAAAAAGATCTCATGAATTACTAAAAGAACTTGAGAACGTCATCTTTGATGTTCACAGAGACTGGAATAAGATGTCAGAAAAGAAAAAGAGGTTTGAGGAAAAAGCTTTAGTAAAGAAGCTAGAGAGAGAATTAAGTAGAGTAATTTACAAGAAGACCGAAAGAGAACCAATTATCCTTGTAGCAATCATTTAATTACTAAACATTTAGTATAAATATGCTATACTTTCCATATGCTAAACCTGCCTTTTTTAAAAACATCTTCTAAAGGAAATATCGTTGAAGGAGAAAATATAATTGCTTTGGACATAGGGACAGAGCAACTAAAGAGTCTCCTTTTCACAACAGAGAACCTTGGTGTTGTTATTAAGAAAGTCTCTAGAATAGAACAACAGCAACATGCAATGAAGAGCGGAATCATTAAGAATCTAGACACCGTTCTAGAAAACTGCAGACTTGCTGTTTCGGAACTCAATGACAAAATAGCCACAGATGAACAACCTAAAAAAGTAATTATGGGGATCGCAGGAGAATATATCCAAGGCGTCTCCATTGTTGTTAACTACCAGAGGGAAGAGAACTATGACAAGGAAGTTACAGACAAAGAAGAGAAGAGAATCCTAAACCAGATACAGAGTAAAATAGAAGATAGTGGGAAGGCAGACTTAAGTCAGAGAATCGGACTTACCAATGAAGACATTGAAATTTTACACATAACAAAAACTGGGTTAGAAATTGGAGGAATGCCTGTTGACTCCCTAATCGGGTACAAAGGAAGGGATGTGAAATTACATTTCTATGCTTCCTTTGCTCCCAAAACATACACAGAGGCACTTAAGAAAGTTGCCGGAGAGCTTAAATTAGAAAGTTTGGGAATAGTATCCCAACCATTTACTGTGGCAAGAGCCTACGCTGGTTCAACTAACAGAGATTTCTCTGCAATATTCATAGATATCGGTGGAGGGACTACAGACATAGCCATAGTAGAGAAGGGGAATGTTGTAGAAACTAAAATGTTTGCTTTTGGAGGAAGAACCTTTACAAAAGAACTCTCAAGAGTCCTAGATATTGAATATCGTTTCGCAGAACAGAGAAAAATTAAATATTCAAAGAAAGAGTTGAACAAAGAATTGGCAAGAGATGTTCAAAAGGTTGTTTATCCCGTAGCAAAACTCTGGATGAAAACTCTCAAAGCAGCATTTTCTTACTGTGACGACATAGATTCCTTTCCTACACAGATATACCTTTGTGGTGGAGGAGCGCTCTTACCTGAGATTAAAGAAGTTATGTTGGAATTCCCCTGGAAGAAGTTTTTACCTTTCCCAGTAGTTCCAAAGATAGATTACTTCAAACCAGAAAATCTAGAAAACATTAAAGATAATAGTGGAAACCTTAGATATATATTTGACATAACTCCTGCCTCTTTGGCGAAATTTGTTTACGATACAGAAGTTAAAAATAGTTAAAAACCTTATGGATGAAGATAAAAAAATAACAAAGATAGTAATTAACAAAGAGGATGAACTTACAGATATTGTAAGCGCTATTCTAGATTCCCAGAACGAGAGAATAGTTCTTACTTTTGCAGAGGAAACGGACCTATTAATAAGTCCAATTAACCTAAAAGTTTTACTTGAGACTGCAGATGAAAATGAAAGACTTCTAGTAGCACAGATCATTAAGAATCCAACAGGACAGAGAAATGCTGCATTGGCAAACATGTCTACAATAGATACCCCACAATTCCCAGATGAAGAGGTTTGGGAAAAAGAAGAAGAGAACAGGATGAAGAGATTGAACCCTCCTAAGAAAGTTGCCAAGAAGGAAGAGCCTAAGAACGAAGAACTTCCTAAAGAGGATAGGTCTTCAGATTTCCAAAAAAGAGTTAATGATGCAATAGAGAAAAACAAGCAAGAGAGAAATCTTAAAGAGCCTGGAGATGACTTACTAATTACTCTAGACCAAGACCTTCCTACTGGACAGGAAGAGGAGATGAAGTTCGTCCGTTTGGATGAAGATCCAGTAGCTCAAGAGCAAGCAGATCTCTCAAAAGTAGATTTTAAAGACAAGACAAAGAATCCAATAACAGGAGAGAAGAAGCCCAAAGTTAAAAAGAATATAGACTTTTCTAAATCCTTTAAATCCTTTTTTGCAGGAATAGGTGCTTTCTTCAAGAAAATCCCTATACCTAATAAGTTAAAGAGGCTTGCCCCTATCATTGGGATCTCGATTGTCGTCCTAGCTATCCTTGTAGGGTTAATCTTCTTTAGCACTGGGGTAGTAGCAAAAGTTAAGATCTACGTAGAAGCAAAAGAGGTAGAGATAGAACAGAATTTTGAAGGAGATGAGAATATTAAAGAGATAGATTTTGGAGAATTGAAGATCCCCGTTAAAACGGAGACGGTCGAGAAAGCCAGATCCACAAATGTAAGTGCAACAGGGACAGCATTTAGGGGAGAGAAAGCAACTGGAGAAGTAACTCTCACTTACCTGAGAGAAGATTGCAATGAAGAGACAGAGATAGAGCCATTAGAGCTTGAATCGGGAAGGTCTCTCTCTGCCTCTGGAAAAACATATACTCTTGATTCCGCAGTATCTCTAGAGTGCAACTTTCCTACACCCATCACAATAACGGCAATTGAGGTAGGAGAGGAATATAACTTAGCAGCTGGGAAGATGTTCGCCATACAAGGATATTCAACTAACCAAGTTTTCGGTTTAAATAGCTCGGCTCTAACAGGCGGCTCTAAAGAAGAATACACTGTCCTTTCTAAAGCAGATGTTGATGCTGCTGTTGAAGATCTAAAGAAACTTGCTATAGAGGAGGGGGAACAGGAGCTAAAGGATTTAACCGGTAATTGGAAGATTATTGAAGATTCCATAATAAGCAAAGTTGTTCCAGATAGCATAGATACAGAGGTTGCAATAGGAGCAGAAGCAGACACGGTAAATGTCTCAATTAAAACAGAAAGTAAGGCTTCCTACTTCTTAAATGATGGTTTTGACGAAGGGGTAGCTAACCTTCTTACAGAAAAAGCTAAAGAAGAAAATCTTTTTGAAACAGAAGGAGATTGGGACCTAGAATTAGATGAGGAGATAGAGAAAGAAATCTCTGTTGTAGAAAGTAATGCTGAAGGGATAACTATTAAATTAACCGCCAAGGGAGTTGTTAAACCCGAGGTAGATAAAGAGAGAATATTAGAGGATCTAAAGGGGAAGAATTGGGAAGAGGGGAATGACTATATTCAATCGCTATCATTCTCAGAAAAGGATGCTCTCGTTGACTTTGTCCCTGAATGGTTCCCTGAATGGCTTAAATCATTCCCTGGGAGACAAGGGGGTATTATTATAGAGGTTGGAGAAGTAGAATAATCCTTTATTTTAGACTGATTTACTGATAAAATTGCAGCTGTTAAGTACCTGTAGCTCAATCGGATAGAGCAACTGCCTTCTAAGCAGTAGGTTGTCGGTTCGATTCCGGCCAGGTACGTTCTTTCGTAAGGAGAGATGCCTGAGTGGTCGAAAGGACACGCTTGGAGAGCGTGCGTATGAGAAATCATACCGTGGGTTCGAATCCCACTCTCTCCGCCAT
>CAYRDH010000002.1:27588-44542 GCA_964423025.1 uncultured Candidatus Saccharibacteria bacterium
CCCCCTGTCCTTCTTTTAGTGGATCCACTCCAGTATTATGATTTACATTGAACTTACTCAATTGCTCCCACCCTGCAGCATACCCAGGAACATTTGTATGTGCCTTCATATGTGCCCCTAAATCTACAATTATCTTTATTATTACAAAAATAATAATTGCGTAATTTGGTAAAAAGGTAGAAACAAATCCTCCCAAAATTATAGTCAGATGTATAACAGTAATCCTCCCGTAAGGAGCCATCATCTGTTGCTGTACATTCCTTTCTAAGTATTCCTTCTTTCCTATGTAGTTATAAAGGAAAGAAAAACCATGACTAATAGTCAAAGCTAACATAAATATTCCTATTCCAGATAAATCCCCCTCTAAGAAAAAGGTTGTTCTTGGAAAAACCAAAAATCCTAAGAAAGTTCCATGCACAAAAGTAAACATACCGTAGTGGAATAGAAAAAAGATTCCCAGTCCCAAATTCATTGCAAAACCCCCAGGAGTTCCTCCTCCTAAACTTGAAGATAGCATACCAAAAGAAGACTTCCCTTGGGCAAACAACATCCTTAAGAAATTAAACATTCCAATAATAATATTTTCTGTCCAGTAAAGAAGAATTACGTCAAAAGGATTTCAATTAAGAAAAATAACTCCATATATTGGAAGAAGATTAACAAGAATCAGAAGAATAGCAGATGGGAATGTAAAGGCTTTAAATAGTAAGTCAAAAGAAAAAATTCTTAGCAAAATACTAGAGAGCCTCTTAAAAAAGTTCGGCATACAGATATATTTACACTTTTAGTTTCCCTTGTAAAGAATAGACTAAGAGAAAAAGGAAGGACGTTAAAATAACCATACCTTGAGGTAGAGAAAAGAGATAGTGATCAAAAAGACCAATTACCATAATAACCAAAATAATAAGAATCCCATACAAGGATATCTTCTTAATATTTTTAATATTAATAATTGTATAAAACAGAGCATAAAAGATTAAAAAGAATCCCAAAATTCCAAACTCTGAGAGATATAGTAGAAAGATATTATGAACAGGTTGTGTCAAAAGTATTCCCCTGGAGGTCCTAGGAACAAAACCTTCCATCCCTTTTACAAAATTTCCTCCACCTATACCTATTAACCAATTCTCCTTAATAACTCTAAAACTAGCTTTAACTAAGTCCAATCTTTCTGACCAACCCCTGTCTCCACTATTAAAAAGATTCTGAAACCTTTCTACAAGTAGTAGGGGAGAGAAAGAAATACTTAGTAAAGATTTCTTCTTAAACAGAATTTGTTTTGAAA
The DNA here is from genome assembly GCA_964423025.1 of uncultured Candidatus Saccharibacteria bacterium. Classification (GTDB taxonomy): domain Bacteria; phylum Patescibacteriota; class Dojkabacteria; order SC72; family SC72; genus UBA2177. Next base: position 28,874 of record CAYRDH010000002.1, read on the forward strand.
GAAAAACTAGTATAACAACCATCGATAAAAGGATATGTATTCTTGAGAAGGTAAACACCATCGCTAAAAAGGATACTCCTATTAGCAAACTCCCTATCAATCTTCTTCTTTGGTAGAGAAATATTCCAAAGAATATTCCTAGAAGTAAAAATCCCCCTAGAACATTAGGGTGAGGGAATGTTCCATAGGCCCTTAGGAAGAGTTGTCCTGAGAGTTCTACAAAGCTGGAACCCATCATTCCACTGACTATTTCAGATTCTCCTAAGAAATCTATTCCTAAACTAGAACCTCTTTTAAATTGAATCACTCCTAATGTACCTTGCAGGAGAACATTGGTTAAGAGGATTACTATTCCTGAGATCAATATTTTTTCCTTTACAGTTTTGTTTAATCTCTCTTCCTTTGTTATTTGCAACATGGAAAAAAAAAGAAGAATTAAAGAAAATAACCGTAGAGAAAACAATAAAGAATTGAAATCAGAGAGAAAAAGATTCTGAACAAGTAAGAACAGAAGAAGAATGACTAGTCCATTTCTGAGGTCTTTAAAGAGATCAAGATAAAAAGAGAAACCCCTTTCTACTACAACACTCACTAAAGCAATAAGTATGCCTAGATCTAAGATGGAAATAGTAGGAACAAGATAATTTACATATATTCCCTCGACAAAAGGTTCTGCAAGGAGGAGTTCTGTATTAAAAATTTCTACAGAGAGAGGGAGTTGTAAAGTTATATTGAATGGTAGAACAAGGAATATATACAGAAGAGAAGATAGAAGTAACTTTTTTGTGTAAATAAATAAACCAACCCAGGATAACAAACTCAAGAAGATTACAAGAGTCTTCAGAGGTGACTCCTTCAATAGAATAGGGGACAATGCTAAGAAAAGAATTAATACAATAACAATAAATAGGAATTCTTTTCTAAACTTTTTCTTGGGTAGAATTGTCATTTAACAATTCTATCACTAATAATTACTTGTTTGCAGGCTTAATTACAATATGCCTATCTCTTCCTTCTCCTTCACTCTCAGTAATGATATCGTCATATTCAGATAGTGCCATATGTACAGCCCTTCTATCTGCAGGTTTCATTGGAGGAAGTTCTACAGCTTCTCCTAGAATTCTAACATCATCTGCCTTCTGTAAGGCCATCTCTTCTAGATGACTATTTCGCTCTTTCCTGTAACCACCGACGTCTACTAAAATTCTGTAGTTAGGGTCCTGTTCTGTCATCTTTCCAACCATTAACTGAAGAACATACTGCATTGAGTCTAAATGTCTACCACGATTACCAATCATATAACCCAAATCTTCTCCTTCAAAAGAGATTTTTATATACTTAACATCTTCATCTCCTTCCTCAAGTTTAAGACTTCTCTCACAGTCTACCTCTAATAAAGAGCATAGTGTCTCTACCTCTTTTTCTACTAACTTTATTAATTCTTTGTCTTTCATATGACAAACCTAACAATTTAATTACTTATTGAATTACTTTGGAGATTTTTTACTCTTCTCCTTCTTCTTCTTTAATTTCGTAAACAAGTTCTGTATTCCCTTCTCGGTTTTGTCCCAATCTAAAAGCATGTACTGAATAACAAGCATAAACGATTGGACTGCCCAATACAAACTTAATGCTGCGGGAGCACTAATTGCAATAAATATTGTTGTAAATGGCAATATCATAGAGAAAGACTTGGTCATCTTCTTGGTCATATCCTCTGGAGACAATTCTTTACCTTTCTTTGGCTCTTCTGGTTGAGGAAGACCTCCCTGCATAACCTGAGTAAATTTGGTAGTAAGGTACTGAGAAATTCCAACTAGAACACTTAATCCAAGATAGGGGAGTGCTTCTACAGAGAACTTCCCAAATTCTGAGGAAAGATCATTAAATGACTTAGTAAGATCCCATATTAAGAACTTTGTATTGATTGTTAAGGAAGCTCCATCGTTTAGCAAATTAGTAACAAAAGGATATATTCCATTTAAATCCCCAGTAGTAACATTCCTTATAACCTGAATAAGAACAGAAAGAATAATAAGCTGAGGGACAAAGGTAACAAGACAACCAAGAGGGTTGTATCCAACTTTTTTGTAAAGTTTTATCTGCTCTTGGGATAATTTCTCAGGATTATTCTTATATTTCTTCTGTAATGCATCTATTTCAGGCTTTAAAGAGGACATCTTCTTTGTCATCTCTGTCTGCCTCTTCATTAAAGGAATTAGAACCAACCTTATTAAAATAGCCATTACTATAATTGCTAATCCAAGGTTGTCAAAGAGTAGATCGTAAAAAACAATAAGAAGATTAAGAATTGGGTAGTATATTACATTGTTCCAAATTGTTGAAAACATTTTTAATATTTTTAAACTAATGCTAGCGAATATATCATAAATTCAAACTAAGGAACAGGATCATATGTTCCAGGCTCCGTCCAAGGATTGCATCTAACAAACCTTTTGAGAAAAAGCCAACCTCCTTTAAATATTCCATACTTCTCTATTGATCCATAGCCATACTCTGAACAAGTAGGGGTAAATTTACAAAATCTTGTATTAGGCAAAAGCTTCCCCATAATTCCATGATCGAAAGAAAAAGTCTTTTGGTATCCCTTTATTATTAAAAGAACTAACTTCTTAAGCATATTATTACCCTTAATAAATAGTAAAATTTTTATTTAGAAAGAATCTCTTTAAACTGTCCTTCTACCTCTCTTTTAAGTAGATTCTTTTTATCACAATAGCTAAAAGCTATGTACTGAAAATCCATACTCAATTCACTAAGATTCTGTTCATTAACGACCTCCATAACAACAACCCTCAGTAATCTTGTCATCCTATTCCTTGCAACTGCTCCTCCTATCTTCTTACTTAAAACAAAACCAAATCTAGGATTTCCTACATCTGTTTTAACAAAAACAAACATGCCATACTTTCCTCTAGCTTTCTTGCCTTGACGATAAACTTGTTTGAAATTTTCTGGTGGTAAACGAAATTTTTTAGGAAGCATAATATACTATCTTATACTCTTTCCCTGCTTTTTTCTCAACAACTTGTACTCCTCGCTTACAGAGAGGTCCTTTCTTCCCTTTGCTCTTCTTCTCTTTAGAACTCTTCTGCCTCCGGGAGTCTTAGATCTTGCTCTGAATCCGAATTTCTTAAGTCTCTTTTTATTTTTTGGTTGATATGTTCTCTTCATACAGGGGTATTATACAGATGGAAATCATTCTTGCCAAGGGTTTTCCTTTATAAGAGTTTTTATATCCAAAATTATTGGAGTATTTTTCGTATATTAAAAACTCCCTTTTTATAAGCATTAGTTTGACACTGTGGAAAACATATCCACATTTCCTCGCAAATCATTATAATGAATAAAAGTCCCAATCGGCCATTTGACTGCCCCCATTTGAATTATTTAAGCTGCCTACTTATTATTGTTAGCGCTATGAAAAAAGCAGATTTTGAAAACCACTTACAGCAAATAGAGACTACTTCAAATACAGTCAATGGAGATGATCACTTCGACCCAGAAGAGGTTTGGAGAGAAGCCAGAGAGCATTTAAAGCAAGCAATTGGACAGAGAGAATTCGGAGGCCTATTTGGAAATGCTTACATTGAAGATATTAATAATGGGGTAGTGCAAATATCCTGTGATGCAGCATACAAAAGAGAAAAAATTCTTAAGGATTACAAATATGCCCTGCAAAAAGCCTTCCTTAAAACCTGTCAAAGAAATTTCGAAATAGAAGTAAACCTAAGAGAGAGTAGTCGTTCCTCTGCTAAACCAAAATATGAATACCACAATCCTACAGGTGAAGAGAAAGAAGATGTTCTAGACCTGTTCTCAGCAGCAGAAAAGGAAGAAGAGGCTTACAAGTCAGCATTAGAAGAATCTCACCTTAATCCTAAATATCTTTTTAACAATTTTGTTGTAGGTTCAAATAACAGACTAGCAGAAGCTGTCGCACAAGCTGTTCTAGAAGACCTAGGAAAAGCCTACAACCCTGTTTTCTACTATGGCGAAACTGGCGTAGGTAAGACCCACCTTATGCAAGCAATTGGGAATGAGATACTAAAGAGAGATCCAAACAAAAAAGTAATCTACATATCAATAGAACAATTTCTTAATGAAATGGTTGAAGCTATTAGAACAAAGAGAAATGAAGATTTCAGAAATAAATATAGAGCTGTAGATTTACTAATAATAGATGATGTTCAGTTTGTAGAAACATATCCAAGAACACAAGAAGAGTTGTTCCATACTTTTAACACTCTTTACCAAGCAAATAAGCAAATAATCCTAGCCTCGGACAGACCTCCAAAAGAGATAAAGAATATTACAGATAGACTTAGATCCAGATTTGAAGGTGGAATGGTTGCAGATATACAGGCCCCAGATTACGAAACTAGGATTGCAATACTAAGACAATATCTATCAGAGAAAAATACTACCATTCCAGACGAATATGTAGAATTAATAGCAAAGAATATCCAAAGCAATATAAGAGAGCTGGAGGGAGCACTAACTAAAGTTACTTCATTATTCAAATTAGGAGTTAACCCCACCGAAGAAGATGTTGCAAGAATTTTACAGATAGATTTAGAGACCAAGAGAAAAAGAATTACTCCTAAGAAGGTAATAAAAACAGTAAGCGAAGTCTTCGATGTTAAAACAAGTGAAATAAAAGGAAAAAGAAGAACCGCATACATTGCTCAATCTAGACAGGTAGTTATGTACATACTCAGAACAGAGCTGGAATTACCTCTAGAAAAAGTGGCAAAAGAAGTAAATAGGAAAGATCATACAACGGTAATACACGCCTGTGAAAAGATTGAACAGATTAAGGAAGAAAATCCTAGAATTGCAGAAAAGATTGATAACTGCGTCAAAATTCTAAGAGGGTAGATGTGTGGATATCTTTGTTGATAACTAGCTAATATCTCAGGATAACCTTGAACCTTTTCCACATCCAAAAACCTTATTGTTAGGTAAGAAGCTCTTTATAAAGCAATTTTATGTTTTTATGCTATTCACACTTATTAGAGAGTTATCCTGAAACTTTCCATAAAAATCATCCACATAAGGTAATCCTTTAATAGAAAAGAATCTTTGGGTTAAATAGGGTCTGTTTGTATTAGAAATTTATACACACAAAAACAAACACAGATAATCCTTATTAGCTGGAATAATTTTATGTTCATGTTTGAAAGTTATAAACATATACACACTCTCTACTATTGCTACTACTATTTATATATATAAAAGATTAGTAATTAGGGATATCAATTTTTTTCTTACTTGAAAAATGATAGAATCTAATACATAAAACTGCTTACATTTAAAATATTATTGACTAATATATGAAATTCAGTTGCAATCAGGATACATTCTCAAAGTATTTAAATATACTAAGTAGAGTAGTAAGTTCTAAACCAGGATTACCTATTCTTAACAATATTTTTCTACAAACGGAGAAAGGTAAGTTAATTATGAAGGCTACAGACTTAGAACTAAGTATTACCACTTGGATAGGCGCTGATGTTGAGGATGAAGGTAAGATTACTCTTCCTGCTAAGCAATTATCTGAATTTGTGAATTCTATTCCAGAAGAGATTGTTAATGTTGAAGTAGAGAAACAGAATTTTAATATTTCAACTTCTAATAATTCTGCTAGTTTTAATACAATGCCTTCTGATGATTTTCCTAGTATCCCTGATATAGCTTCTAAAGAAGATCCTTTTATACAGATAAACAGTGCGGATTTGGTTATGGCTATAAACAGAGTTGCTTTTGCAGCAGCTACAGATGACATTAAACCTGTTTTAACTGGAGTTAAAGTAGAAATTGAAGAAGATGGAGTTTCCTTTGTAGCTACAGATGGTTTAAGACTTTCCAAACAGGTTATTAAGACTGCAAAAGGTAAACAATCTAGGAGTTTCTTAGTTCCTGTTAGGGCTCTCAATGAACTGTCTCATGTTATTAACGATATGGGTGGAGAAGATGAGCTGATATCTATTTATCTAATAGAAGATAAGAACCAAGTTATGTTTAGAGTAGGAGATATAGATTTAATATCCAGATTAATAGATGGAGAGTTCCCAGAGTACAAACAGATAATCCCAACTGGTTACAAGACGAAATCTGAAATAGGTAGAGAAGATTTTCTTAACTCCCTCAAGGTTGTTAATATCATTGCAAGATCTGTTTTAGGAAATAAGATGATTCTAGATATAGATTCTAAAGGAGATAAGATATCTCTTTCAGCAACTCAAGCAGATTTGGGTAAGAATGAAAGCCATTTCCCATGTAAAGTAGAGGGAGAGGATCTTAAAATAGCCTTTAGTTCGAAGCTTTTGACAGATATCCTTAACCATGTAGATAATGATGAGTTAATCTTCGAATGTTCTGAGGCTGTAAGACCCGGAGTATTCAAGATAAAAGGTGATGAGGAGTTCATACATCTTGTGATGCCTATGATGCTCTAGGATAGCTTAGAACTCTTTCTAGAATCTTTTAGTTTGTATCCAATACCATGGACTGTTTCTATTATTTTTCTATCTTGGAGTTTATCCCTCAGTCTCTTGATATGAACATCTACAGTATTAGATCCAATATATTCCCTGTAATCCCAAACATGATCTAGTAATTCACACCTTGATACAGTTCTGCCCTTGTTTCTAACTAAATATTCGAAGAGATCATATTCCTTTTTTCTTATCTCTATATCCTCATCTCCTTTGTAAACACTCTTTGTATTAAGATCTAACATAAAGTCTCCGATATATAGATGTTTATCTACATAACTTTTAGGTCTTCTAACTAAAGATTGAATCCTAGCAACTAGTTCTTGAACAGGAAATGGATACGTTAAAACATCATCCCCACCATTGTTAAGAAAGTCTACCTTCTCTACCCAACTACCCTTGTTGCATATACCTAGCAATTTACTCTCTGGGCTTACTCTAACAATATATTTAAGTAACTCCTTTGTAACACCTTCTCCTAGATTAGTGTTCAAAATTGATATGTCAAAGATTTTTCTCTTAACCAAATTCTTACTTATGAAGGTTTTGTCATCTTGTGTGACTTTATATCCATATGAATCCAGAGTCCTTGAAACCAATTGGGAAATGTTAGAGGAATTCTCTATAATTAAAATATTCATCTAATATATATTAAAATTTAGTATTGCGAATAATATTAAGGAGAGGGGGTACTCTTAAAACCTAGAGAATAATCAATTATGAAATATTTACTAACAATTATTACAATATTCCTAGCCTCTGTTATATTCGGGTACTATTTACTTAACAATCCTAACTTTCTTCCCATGACCCAAATAGGGGAGTACAACTGGATAAATATCTTCATATTAATGCTCGTAAGTTTCCTATCTCTTTTTTCTTTACTAAATCTTTTAACATTTTTAATCTTGCACATCTTCAAAAAGGAAATGAGTAAGAAGGAGAGGATTGTTAAAAGTATTAAATTAGCCTTTCTTATAAGCATTGGAATATTTATTGTATTTATCCTTAACTTCTTCCATATTCTTAATTGGATGTGGGGTATATCCATTCTGCTGGTTGTCTTAATATTCACATTTGTTATATGATAAACATATGCCTAAAGAGAAAGATGTTAAAAAAGTAAATCCTGAAGAAAAGAATGAATTTGACAAGCTTCTAGATATTGTTTCTGGAGAGAAATCTCTTAGAGAGAAGCAAGAAAAGATAAAGAAAGCTAAGATAGAAGCAAAGAAAGCTCAGAAACAAAAAAGAAGGGAAGAAATAGTTAATGAGGAGGTAAAACTGGAAGAGGATGTAGTTCCTAAGCAGAAAGTAGTACAAAACATTAAACTTTTTGAATGGACTGCTCCAGATAGGACTCCTGTAAAGTTTGAGAAGAAAAGTTTCCTAATAGTAATTGTTATGACTCTTCTGTTTTCCTTATATTTAGCAATAATGAAGCACTACCTTCTAATGGTAGCCATTATGTCTGTCCTTTTCCTTTTGTATGTTGCTGGTACTACTAAACCAGTTAAGATTACACATAAAATTACAGCTAGAGGGATAGACACAGGAGCAAAGCTTTATGAATGGTTTATGCTTAAGAGCTTTTACTTCACTAAGAAAGAGGACCAGATACTACTTCTTGTTGAAACAAATTTAAATTTCCCTGGAGTTTTAACATTTCTTGTAAATGATAAAGACAAGGATCCTATATTTGTTCTATTACAAGACAAACTCCTCTACAAAGATATTAGAAAGTGGAAATGGTTAGATAAACTTTCTTATGGAGAATATATTCCCCTAGAAGAAGTATAGAGATGAAGGTTGTTGTAATAGGGGATACCCATCTGTCCGAATTCAACGAAGCTAAATATAATCTCCTTGTTAAAAGTCTCAATATAATCAAATTATTGATATAATAGTAATAGAGGAGGGATGCCTGAGTGGTCGAAAGGGAAGCACTCGAAATGCTTTGTCTCATTTATTTGGGACCGGGGGTTCGAATCCCTCTCCCTCCGTATTTTTCACTTCCTAATTAATAATTTCCCAGTTAAACACATTAACCACAGAGTTGTGGATAAGTGAAGAGGAAAGGGCAGAAATGCCGTCCTAATAGTACATCTAGACACCACTTAATACTATATCCACTCAATACCGTACTATAGGAATTAAGTTATTAACCCTCGTTCTTTTTCTACGACTTGTGATATATTATTAAAGGAAACTTTTAAATAATCTCGATGAAAAGAATAGTGAGTAAAAGTGTAGTAAAAAAGAAAAAACTAGACCCAACACATGTCTTTTTGCAGTTTCTAATGATGTTTTTAACACTCTGTTTCTTAATAGGAGCTTCCTATTTTGTTCAAGAGATTCTCTGGTTTGATAAATTTGAAACTACAATTTCCCTAATATCTGGAGCTTTATCCATAATAATAGCGAATCTCTTCTTTTACAGAAGTTCTCTAAAAGGTAAGGATAAAAGAGGATTCTTTCTTTTTGGTATATTTTTCTTTCTATTAGGCATATTAATAGTTGTAGGGACAACTTTAGGAATCTTAACGGTTTCCAATAGGGTTCTTCTTGAATTTCCCCTTATCTTTACTCTTTTAGCTTTGTTTCTCCTTCTTTTTGTAAAAAAGGATTGGAAATATGACAATCTTACCTTCTGGGAGATATTCTCTATATCTCTTTTCATCTTCGCAAAGCTATTTCTTGTAATGTCTTTCCTCTTTGTAGATGTAAAACTAATAGAGTTCTCTTACATTGTTGAACTCTTTGCATACGTTGCAATACTAATAGGGGCAATAAACGAGGTTTACGAGGCTTTGTGGAGTACCAGAGGTGCAAAAAAAGCTAAAAAGAAGTAGTATATATACATGTTAATGCCGAAATTAAAAAAGTACCAGAAGAAATTTTCACATTCATATGCCTTTGGGATATATCCCACATTAGATCTTCTTAAGAATAGGAAGGAGAGTGTTTTAAAGGTTCTTTTACAGGAGGGTAGCGTAGAGAGTGAAGGGGTTAAGGAAATAGTGGAGATTTGCAAGAAGGAGGGAATACATTACGAGGTTAATGATAGGCTAATAGAGAAGCTTGCTATTAAAGAGAATACTTATGTAGTAGGTATTTTTAAGAAATATGATTTGGAGTTAGAAAAAGAGAAAAACCATATTGTTTTGGTTGAACCTAGGAATATGGGCAATGCTGGGACAATAATTCGGACAATGTTAGGGTTTGGATATAGGAACTTAGCTATAGTAGAACCAGCAGTAGATGTTTTTGATCCTAAAGTTGTGAGGTCTACGATGGGAGCATTATTTAGAATAAACTTTGAATATTTCCAAACGTGGGAAGAATATATTGAGAAATACCCCAGTAGGAATAATTATCCGTTTTTGCTTGAAGGAGCTAAGGAAATAAGAGAAATAGAATTTAAAGAACCGATATCCTTGGTTTTTGGAAATGAAGGAAAGGGTCTTCCAGATAAGTTTAAAGATATCGGACAAAGTGTTTACATCGAACACGGGGAAGATATAGATTCTCTAAATCTCTCTATCGCAGCAGGGATTGGTATGTGGGAGAGTGTCCGAAAGATGAGAAACAAAGATTAAAGATTAATTAATAACGTCTGAATTAATAAATATATGTCTATAAAATTTCCAAAAGAATTTTTCTGGGGAGCAGCTACTTCTGCCCATCAGATAGAGGGAGGACTTCTTAATGACTGGAGTGTATGGGAAAAAGATCATGCAAAAACAGAGAGTGAATTTTATAAAGCTGGTAAAAAAGGATTTTTTAATCATCCAATAGGTGAGGAGAATCTTAAAGATGCTTGTGAATACGATAATTACATAAGTGGAAAAGCAGCAGACAGTTTTAATAGGTATAAAGAGGATGTTAAGTTGCTAAAAGAGTTAGGGCTTAATAGTTATAGATTTTCTATAGATTGGTCTAGGATAGAACCTAACAAAGGGGATTTCTCCAAAGAGGGATTAGATTATTACAGAAGGTTAATTAAAGAATTAAGAGATAACAATATAGAGCCTTTCCTTACGTGTTGGCATTGGCCCATACCTTTGTGGTTAGTAGAGGAGGGAGGTTTAGAGGCTAAGAATGTTGTTAAATATTTTGAGAGGTATGTAAAAGTATTAGGAGAAAATTTCGGACAGGATGTGGAGTATTGGATGACAATAAATGAACCTACAGTGATATCTTCGTGTGGTTATTTGATAGGTAAGTGGCCTCCAGGGAAAAAGAATATAGTCAAATTCTTAAAAATTTGCTTTATTACCTTTGTAAATATGCATAAGGCTGGATATAAGGTTCTTAAGGAGATTAATCCTAATTTAAAGGTAGGAATTGTTAAGAATAATCAGTATGTTAAGGGATATAAGGATAGGTTAATTAATAAATTAATAGCCTCTGTATTTAGATATTTTTCGAATGACCTCTTTCTTAATAGGATAAAGGGATATATGGATTTTATTGGTCTTAATTTTTATCAGCATGCAGAGATTGGAATTTTGGGACAGAAGGATGTATTAAAAAAGAAAAATGATATGAGTTGGGGAATGGAACCATATTCTATTTTTTATGTTATGAAAGACTTAAAAGAGAAATATGATCTTCCAGTTATTATTACCGAGAATGGCTTGGCAGATAGGGAAGATAAATATAGAAAATGGTGGTTAGATGAGACCTACAGAGCGATGGGAGATGCTTTAGATTCGGGTGTTGATCTTTTTGGATATCTTCATTGGTCTTTATTGGATAACTTTGAATGGGCAGAAGGTTTTTGGCCTAGGTTTGGTTTAGTTGAAGTAGATAGGAAAACTTTTGAGAGGAAGATTAAAAAGAGTGGTTATTATTACAAGCAATTGGTAGAAAGAGCTAACGGGAAAGGGTAATAGATTTTATAGTTTCTAGGTAGGTTTTAACCTTTTCTCCTAAATCCTCTATTGTTCCATTGTTAAGGATTACAATATCAGCCATTTCTATACATTTCATAAGGTTTTGTTTTCCTTTATCTTGAGAATTCATCTCTTTTTCCTCTGTTTCTATAAATTCTTCATAGGTTAGATGATCTGTCTCAGAATTTCTTTTTAAGGATCTTTCATACCTTGTTTTTCTATCTGCATCAACAGCGATTAGAATAAAATTTGGTTTTTTCTCTAGAGCTTCAACTTCACCTTCTGTACGAATGCTTTCTATAACAACAGGTTTTTGTAATTTTTCAGCCTCTTTATACAGCTCTTCCACTATGTAACTAGGGGAGTGGTTTTGTCTTATGTCATTTGCTGTTGCTATGAGGGTATTTCTATTTACTCCTAGATTTCTTCTTTTTACTTCTTTGGCAAGATAGTCTCTCACAGAGAGATGTCTGAAGCCGAAATCCTGTTTCAGGATTTCTACAACAGTTCCTTTTCCCGCAGCGTTTGTTCCTGTTATTCCAATGATTTGCATAGTATTCAATATAGCATACTTATGGAGAAGGGGATTAGGGTGAGGGTTTAAAAAAGTGTCCATAAATGCTATAATACTGTTGTTCTTTATCAATATGGGGACGTAAGGCTTTCGACAGAAGATTGCGTTTAGTTATCACAAACCGGTCGTTGATTCGTTATTCAACACACAGCTTAAGTGTAGAAAATAAGATTGTCGCCTTTGCTAACGAGTTTACAGCTAAGTTAAGAGCAGCTTTTGCAGCTCCTGCTTATGCTTATAACTTTGCATAAGGTCTAGCTAATTATTTTGGCTAGTGTCTATTATTCCTTTCCCTGGTAGGGAATTATAGATAGTCGTTATCAGGGTACGGTTGGTTATTTGGTCGGTAGGGTAACTTTCTTAGATTTATAACCGAGGGGATATTTCTTTTTGTTAACCTTTTTAGAAATATCTTACTATACAGGGTTAACTATGTTTGTACATGGTACTAAACAAAGCTTTTGGACATGGGTTCAATTCCCGTCGTCTCCACCATGATAAAGAAAAATTCTTATGTTCTTAGCTATTCTTTCAATTTAACTTTCTTTGAGCTTTTGGTATCATTTTCAAATATGTTCATACCCTTTAATGAAAAAATAATAAAAGACAAAAAAGTACGTATCCCAGTTATAATTTTAATAACTATCCTCCCAATCTTAATTATCTTGGGAATGTACCTCTTAGGTACAAATAATTATCCTCTGTATAAAAGAATAGGAGGAGAGGACAATCTAATAGAGTGGTTACAAGTCCTAGCATACGCGTCATCTTCAATCCTTGCCTTATTACTCTCTCTTAGATTCAGAAAAGTTTCTAAAATCATGTTCGCTATATTCCTTATCCTTTCCTTAGGTTTTCTTTTTGTAGCAGGAGAAGAGATTAGTTGGGGACAGAGATTATTTGGTATAGAGGCAGATGGTGTTTTCGATGGCGAAACAGAGATTCCAGTTCTTAAGAAGAATGTTCAATCTGAAACTAATTTACATAACTTTGTACCGATACACAGCAAGGTAGGTTATATGTATTTAGGAATAGGGGCATATGGAATCTTTAGTTGGTTTGTTGTTTGTATTCTAACCAAGGTTTTCAAACCCAAAAAAGGAATCAGAAAATACTTAAGATATTTTACAGTCCCCCCTTATCTTTTCTTCTACTTCTTCGCAACAACGATAAATCTTAAGGTTGTAAGTAGTAGGGGAGTTGGTCCCCAAGAATATGAACTTGCAGAATTAATTCTTTCTCTGGGGATATTAATCACAATGGTTCTCTACCACATATCTGCAAGGAAGAATTTTAAAGAAAAGAATTCTTCTAAATAACTGACATACTTGTTAGGACCTTATCTAGATTCTCTAATTGATCCTCTGTTGCCTCCTCAGAAATTGTATACATATAGGTGTCTCCTCGGTTACCTCCCTCGTCTTCAAATCCAAAGTCTTCTATTCTTAAGAAAGAAACTTCGCATTGAGGCTGGAAGTAGTTATCTCCTTCTATTGTGTCGTAATATATTGCTGTTTGAACCCGTCTGACCGTTTTGTCTAACCAAGTAAATTCAGAGTAGGGTGTTTCTGTAAAATCTAAATATTGAATCTCTCCACCTATCTCATTTACTAAATCTTCCTGCTTCTCTTCGTAATCCGGATCTGTGTCTTCAAATTTGGGAAGTTCAGGACAACCAATAAAGCCAATGCCAGAGACTCCTTCTATCTTCATAATCTCCTCGTCATTGTTTGCTATAACTATTCCCGTCAGGCCAGTGTATGTGGGACCTTCTGAAGAAATCATAGTTGTTCCTTCTCCATCTTTGTATTCTGTAATTGTCCACTCTAGTGGTAAAACAGCAGTGAAGTAATCTCCTTCAAAAGTCGTTAAACCAAAGTCTGTCGGGTTTGAGGATTCTTCCTCTGTTCCTTCCTCCTCTCTTTGTATATTAAGGATATTGTCTAAATCTATATATCCATTTTTGTAGGCAATATAGCCAAGAAGGAGGACAGTTACTATTGCGAGGAGAATATTCAAGACTGCAATCCCAAGGTCTTTCCCTTTGGAATTATTTTGGGAATTTTTCCTGAGATAATCCTCTTGAGGATTCCTCCGGAGGTTCTCTTGTACTTCCATTATTATTAAATTTTTAATTTAAATCTTCAGGAGATTGGCCTTCACAAGCCATCTCTGTGCAAGCTATTGCTCCGTCGTTGCAAACGCACACATTGCAACCATCTGTGGAGTCAAAGGTCTCTCCGTGAGCATATGCCCAACCCGCATACTCACAACGATCCTCTTCTTGCCATGGAAGTTTTATATTGGAAGTAAAGAAAATATAACTGATTAAACCGACAACTATTGTTCCGAGAGTGATACTCAGACCAAGAAGGAAAGGATTGAGTTTGTTTTCGTTCTTTTCCATACTTGGATTATATATTATTTATCCTCAGATGATAATCCTTTCCCTATCTTTGGAAGAGGTATTAACTTGTTTGTACTCTTAACATACTCACTCCACTTGGGATGGTCTTTAAATTTCTTTTCTAACAGAGGAACTCCTGAAACAAAAATTAAGAGATATGTTATTGCTGCTGGTCCAATTAAAGATATATATCCTAGAGGGACAGAGAGAGCAACGATTCCAATTCCCCACCACTGTAAAATCTCTCCAAAGTAATTAGGATGCCTAGAATATTTCCAAAGCCCAATATCTGCAAATTTCTTTTTAACAACACCAGCCTTCTTCATCTCTATGAAGCTTGTAAGTTGCATGTCTGCGAGAGTTTCTACCATGAATCCCAACCCCCAGACTGCGAGTCCAACATAATCTAAGATTACCAAAGGACTGTAGGAAGAAGAAAATATGAAGGTAATTGGTAAAGAAACAATAAGCATTAACAACCCCTGAAAAAGAAAAATCTGAAAGTAGGACCTTATTAAAAAGCTATCTCCCCAATCTTTCTTAAATTGTTGGTACCTATAATCTTCATCTTTACCTCTGTTTCTAGAATATATGTGTATAGCAAGTCTTAAGCCCCAGAAAATAACTAGTAGAGTGACAAGTATCATCCTGTTTGTTAGAACCTCCCTGCTAAAAAGAGATACTAAAGCGATTAATATGAAGCCTAGACCCCATCCGATATCTACTATGTCAGCTCTCTTTTTAATTATTGAGATAACATAAAGAACAGTCATATAGATGACTACGGCAATGGAAACGATAGCAATTAGATTTAAGAATTCTGACATATTAAACATTTAAAAAGTTAGCTATGTAGTAACCTGCAACCGCGGTTGCTGTTGATAGTGAAGTCCCCCAGATAATATCTATAATTGTTACAGATAATGGCCACTCTTTAAGTGTTGCAAGATTTGTAAGATCATATGTTGCGTAAGTTATCATTCCAAAGATTGCTCCTAACATAATTGTCTTTGTTAAGGATTGTGCCTCGTATCCAGGTAAAACTGCAAGAACTAGGGAAGCTGCGACAAAAAGGAGGTAGAAAACACCTGCGGCAATCAAATTAGGATTCTCTGCTAGTAAGTGACCAATTTTCTCTGAATAAAGGTTCTTTGCTATCCAATTAAGCCACACAAAATCTATGGCCAGAAAGACAATAAAGGTAAGGATATATAGATAAACGTACTTCATATTAGTTTGAAATAAACTTAGTTATATATTTTACCACGA
>CAYRDH010000003.1:0-38308 GCA_964423025.1 uncultured Candidatus Saccharibacteria bacterium
AACACTTGGAGAAAGGTAAAACAATTAAATATCTGAGGTTTGTATAGAGTCGGGTTTTAATCTTCTTCCCAGTCATCACAATCTACCCAGTCATCATCGTCGTCCTCTCGAGGTTCATCCCAATTAAAATTATCCCACTCTTTATTCCACCCATCGTCACCATCACAATCATCATCCTCCCACCACTCTGTGGAAAATTTCTGCTTCTTGTTCTCTTCTTTGGGATTATTTACAGGTTCTCTTTCTATACTTTTAAACACTGCTTGTGGTAATAAAAATTTAAACCAAGAAAGTGTAGCATATTTGTGGGTGTAACAAAACGAGGGTAGGAAAGTGGTTTTAGGATAGTCCTTTGTAGTGATTAATAATTATTGATCATAGATATCAAGTCAAAACCGCCTTCAAAATCTATGAGGTATGCTTGGACTTTTCGATCAATCCGCTCAACATTCTTTCTTCTCTCTTCTGCATCCTCAGAAGGAAGAAGATGTGCAACATAGTAGAGAGCTTGTTCATATCCAGTAAGACCATTTATTTCAGAAGGATTATCTGTCGTTATTTTCCCTGCAAGAGTTCCAACGGCAATCCTTCTTATCTTTGCTTGGAATCTTTCATCCTCAAATTCGTAGTCATAGTACTCTTCCCAGTACTCATCATCATAACAATCTACATCATCCTCGTAATAATAGTAGCCATCATCTATATAAGGTTTCCCTTCATAAGGGTCATCCTCATCGAAATATTCATCTTCCTCTTCTTCTCCCTCTTCATATATCTCTCTGTAGAAATCGGCATTAAAAATATCCTCCTCACTTATTAATCCATTCTCCAAGTCTTTTTTCATGAGTGCAACCTGTATTCTTATACCAGCCCTTACAAATTCCAGATTGAATACCTCGTCCATATATTTTCCTACTTCAAGGATTATTACTTGGTCTAGACCAGATAGGTCATTCTTGGAGGAGCGGTTGTCATCTGTGATTACGTTTGAAAATACTAAAGGGGAGACGTCGTTAACGAAGGTCAAAATCAATTCTTCTTTGTAGCGGTTGTCATTCTCGAGATTCGAGTGTTCCATGTCTTCTATACATTAACTGGATTGGGGAATTCTAACACATTTGTTTTTTACTTTCCACATTTTTGACTTGTAATATGACTGGACAAGAGAAATTTTTATGTATACAATACTTAATGCTTTAATTTAGAACACGCTATAGGTTAGCGGAATGAATGAAATATTCAAGAAAAGAAGAAGCATCCGACAATTCACAGATGAAAAGGTTTCCCAAAAACAAGTACATTCTATTCTATGTGCTGCTATGGTTAGTCCCTCTGGTAATCATGTTAATCCGTGGGAGTTTGTCGTAGT
Source organism: uncultured Candidatus Saccharibacteria bacterium (assembly GCA_964423025.1). Lineage (GTDB taxonomy): Bacteria > Patescibacteriota > Dojkabacteria > SC72 > SC72 > UBA2177. The sequence continues at coordinate 1,370 of CAYRDH010000003.1, forward strand.
TCGAAACAGAAAGAAATTATCCAGGTTAGGAGATTGTGGTAAATGGCAAGGTTTTGTCAAAGATTGTAATGTTGCAATTGTTACTCTAGGAAAAGAATCTTTAACAGATATGTGGTTAGAAGATTGTAGTATAGCAGGATCACATATATATCTAGAATCTACAAACCAAGGTTTAGGATGTTGCTGGGCGAAGGTTAGGGGAGGTAAGACTGAAGAAGGAGAGGACAGAGAAGAGTATGTTAGAAAGATATTAGATATCCCAAGTGAGTATAGGGTTGTAAGCATTATGGCAATAGGATATCCTGCAATAGAACCACCACCACACAGTGAAGAGGAATATGATGAAAAGAAGGTGCATGAGGATCTGTTTTAGTACTATATATTATACATAAAAAATGCCTTGTTCACAATATTGACTCAATGTTGTTCTTTTTGCTAATATGCCTAGATTAATATATATAAAAAACTTAGATGAAAGAGAAAAAAGACGTATCTTTTAAAGAATATATCAAGATAGCCTTTTGGAGCCTCAAGATAGTATGGCAGATATCTCCATCCCTTATGATTATAGGGGTTGTTTCAGAGATTCTCAGGAATCTAAGATCTCTTGTTAACGTCTATATTACTGCTAGGTTAATAGATGAATTAATAAGAATGGCTACGACGGAAGGAACACAGGTTAATGACCTTATTCCTTTCCTCATTATCTTACTGTTAGTAAATGTAGCATTCTCTGCTTTGGAAGAATTGAGACACTACGCTGGTAGGGTTCTTAGAACTACCTCTAGGTCATATTTGCAAAAAATTGCTTATGAAAAATGTAACTTCTTAGGACCACAGACCCTTGAGCTTCCAGAGGTGGCGAACAATCGTCAGAAGATGATGGATTGGATAAACTTCATAACTGAAATAAGTAGCAATGTTGTTAGAATAATATCTTCATTCATCCAAGCATTAGTTGCTGGGTTAATACTTCTCAGTCAGGTGCCTCTAGTTGTCCCTCTAATCCTTGCTTTGTCCGTAGTTTACTTCTTCCAGAGGAAATACTACTTCAAGAAAGATTTTGAGTGGCAGACCAGTGATAAGCACCTTATGCAGAGGAGAAAAAGCTACTGGACATCATCTATGCTTACAGACACTAGAAATATTGGTGAGATATCCATAACAGGTGCTTTCAAATATTTGGATAATATCTTTAATAAGTTCTTCAACTACTACAACGAGGGTTATGCCAAGATAATGAGAGATTCCTCTCTCAGTGGTTTCCTCCTTTCAATTTTGAGCAATGTAATAATCCTCTTTGGTTATCTACAGGTATTTGCACAACTTCTTTTAGAGAGGATATCCATCGGAGATACAACATTCTTTATGAGTTCTATAAACAATTTCTATGACGGGATTCAATCTTTCTTTGCAGAGAGTGTTGCCTTTAGGGATTTTGTGATGAAGGCTAGAGAAGTTTACAACTTCTTCGAACTTAAACCTGTTGTTGAAGATGGAGATATAAAGCTTCCTAGGTTGGACGAGGCTCCAGAGATAGAGGTTAAGAATATCTCTTTCCATTACCCCAATAGCAAACATAAAATATTTGACAATTTCTCCTTAAAAATTAAACCGGGGGAAAAGATTGCAATAGTTGGAGCAAATGGTGCAGGAAAGACAACATTGGTTAAGTTACTTTCTAGGATATATGACCCACAAGAGGGCCACATCCTTGTTAACGGTGTCGACCTTAAGGATATTAAGTTAAATGATTGGTATAAGAACCTTGGAGTATTATTCCAGGAATATAACTTCTATGGTCAGTTAACTGTTGAAGAAAATATCTACTTAGGTAAGTCTATTAAGAAGATGGATAGGGAGAAAATGATAGAGGCTTCTAAAAATGCTGATGCTCACGATTTTGTACAGAAGTATGACAACGGGTATAAGACAATAATGAGTGAAAGGTTTGAGGAAGGAATAAGGCCAAGTAATGGTCAGAGGCAGAAGATTGCAATTGCAAGGTTCTTCTACAGAAATGCTCCAGTAGCCATCTTTGACGAACCAACTTCAGCTATAGATGCAGAGTCAGAGTATAGGATATTTAATAGAATATATGACTTCTTTAAGAATAAAACAGTTGTAATAATCTCACACAGATTCTCCACTGTAAGGAATGCAGATAGGATAATTGTTCTAGATGAAGGGAAGATTGTAGAAGAGGGGACACATGAGGAATTGGTTAAGAAGGAAGGAAAATACTTTAGTGCCTTTACTAAACAAGCAGAGGGCTATGTAAGCTAGCCCTCTGTAAATCTCGTGTCTATTTGAAACGATTAGTTACTACCGTTTCCTGAACCTCCTGTAGAACCGCCGGAACCACCAGAACCACCGTTACCACCTAGTCCTGAAGGAATAGATCTTCCTCTTGCTGTTGCCTCTTGAACAATTTCGTCTACTATTTCTTGGTCTACTGAACCATATTTGGCTTGACCTGCTCCTACTGTCTCTAGCTGCTCATCTAAGGTTTTGTCATAATCTTCCCTCACTTTTTCAAGGGAACCTTGTGCAGCACTCTCTCCAGTTTCATTCTGGTTTCTTACAACATTCTGCTCTGCTGCCTCTAACTTGGTCATGACTTTTTGTCTCTGTTGAGCCATCATCTTAAGAGCTTCCTCTAACTGTTCTCCTGTAACATCGTCTCTGTTTACCATCCTGTCTACTTGGTCTTGTCTTCTTGCTAATATCTCTTGCTCTAGTTCTACTTCTGCTACTTCGTCAAAGGTTAGTGCCCTCTGAACATCGTCAGCAATCTCTTGAACTGGGAATAGGGGATCTGCAGGTGTTGCTGCATATGCCTCCTTAACAAGAAAATACCCACCACCTCCGAGGACAATCCCCAGTGCGAGGATGATTCCTAATACTTTACTCATATAACTTTACTTTTAAAAATAATATAGATACTATTAATATAGCACTTAGGTATTTAATTTCAAGTTTACTGCCAATATGAGAAGTAAATTTTTAAGATTATTTTTTTCTCTATTTTTATTCGTATTTCTAATCTCTCCAGCATATGCTCAGGAAGAGACAGGAACAGCTCCTGAGGAGGACACTGTAGAGATACAGATAATGCAGACGGAGGAGGAAACAGAAGCAACCGAGGAGGAAGTAGTTGAAATACCTGTGTATACCAAAGAAGAAGTAGCAGAGCATGATGTCCCGGGGGATTGTTGGATGTCATTTGAGGGAGCGGTATACGATCTCTCTGAATATGTTCCAGACCATGATAAGTTTCTGGATATAAGGGAGTGGTGTGGAAGAGATATGACGGCAGATTTTAAGGATAAGGCTGGGGAAGGTAGGGATCACAAGCCTGGAAGTTACGAATTGCTAGAGAGATACAGAATAGGGAACTTGAAAGGAGATTTTGACTTAGTAGACGCACAGGTAATTGTAGATGACGTAATACAGGATACTGAAACTGAAGAAGTGAGAAGTTCTGGTGAATACAATATTATAATCCCCTTCATTATTACAACAATCTTGTATTGGGGTATGTACTTCTTAGCAAAGAAGAAAATATTTGGTCTTTCCATTCTTAAGTTTAATGGTTTTTGGAACACAGTGCTATTATTAACATTATTACTTCCTGCAATGGGTTTTGGAATCTTTATGATGATTAGAACCAAAAAACCAGAACTCTGGGATATAGATTTTGACTTTATGTATTGGCATGTTGAACTATCTCTAGTGATGGGTTTTGTAGCAATATATCACTTTATACAGAGATTTAGGCAATACGCGCTTCAACTTAAAAAGAAGAAATCTGTTTGACCAGGTAAGATATATCTGTAAAAATATATTATTAAATTTAGAACATAATTAATATGAAAGTTGTATTAGATAAAGAGAAGTGCACAATCTGTTTCTCTTGTGTTGCTATATGTCCTGAAGTTTTTGAAGGAAAAGATGATGGGACAGTAGATGTTAAAGATGAATATAAGGGTGTAGATATCACAGACCCAGAATTACAGGAGAAGGTGAGAGAGGCTGCAAATGCTTGTCCATCTGGAGCGATTGTTGTAGAGGAGTAGTATGGAAGATTGTATATTCTGTAAAATTGTTAAAGGAGAAATCCCTTCCTACAAAGTTTACGAGGACGACAAAGTCTTTGCTTTTTTAGATATTAATCCATTGAGTGAAGGTCATACATTAGTACTTCCTAAGGACCATTACGTTAACGTGTTCGATGTGCCAGAAGATATTTATGCTCATATGAATAGGGTTGTAAAGAGAATGGCAGATAAGATACAGGAAGTGTATAAACCGGAGGGGATATTAATAAACCAGAATAATGGTAGAAAGGCAGGCCAGGAAATAGATCATATCCATACTCATATAAAACCAATATACGAAGACACTAAGGTATTTAGAGAAACAAATCATAGGAAGCAATTTGAAGATGAGAAGATGAAAAAAATTCAGAAAGAACTTACTCTTGATTAAAGAATTCTAAGATATCTTCCATATATTCAGTGTGTATGTCCCAGTGGGTTTTACCTTCTAAAGTTACAAGCTCGACTTCTTTTCCAAAACTCTCCAGTGTGTTAATAAAGGTTGTGGAGAGTGAATAACCGACATTTACATCTGCAGTCCCATGCCAGATCTTAATGTCTATGTCTTCTATCTTTGCTACTCTTTCTGCATTCCATTCGTTAGCTCTTGTTGTAGGAGCTAGTAGGGCTATTTTATTCACCCTCTCTGGGTAATCTGATGCAAAATTCATAGTTGGTAAACCACCCATACTGTAACCAAGCATGTTTACTTTTTCTTGGGTATCGTACCTCTCTTTAATCCAAGCGATTAGATTTACATTATCTTGTATGGATTCGTCATTTCCCCAATTTGCACCATGTTGGTTAGAAGCTGCAAAGATGTAGTCATTCTCTGTAAAGAAGACACCATATGCATGCAAGTCTTGCATGAATTCATCGTCAGTATCAAAGGTAACTTCAGTGTTAGAACCATGACTGTAAAGAATAATTGCTGGAGGGTCTTCTGGGTCAATTGGGGCAGGAACTGCAATATATGCTGGTTGTCCCTCTATCGTCTCATAAACTTCTAGGTAGGGAGGTCCATCATAAACTTCTTCCTCTTCTTCCTCTATCTCTTCAACCTCTTCTGTCTCTTGAGGTTGGTCAAAAATTTTTACCTTAGGTAATAATACTGTGTAAGCGAAGTATATGGGGATGGCAAGTAATGCAAGAAAAAGTATGAATAATACAATATCTTTTAGACCAATTTTCTTCTTGCTACTAGTCATGTTTTCCATAATTTATTATATTCTGTTTTACTATCTCTGTCCATTCTGGGTATAATATCTGACTTTCGAATTAAATAAATTTTCACTCTAATTAATATGGCGAAAACAAAAAAGAAAGAGAGCAAGAAGAATGAGGAAGTAGTAATTAATCTGGACAATATTGGAACACCAGTAGCAATATTGATATCAGGTATTATTATTGCCACAGTAATTTTCTTTGCATCTAGGAATAATACTCCAACTACAACAGATGGTGCTGGAGATTCCTCAGGGGATACAACAGTAGAAGAATCTACAGGAGAGGGTATAGGAGAATTTGAGGCAGCTTCAACAACATTTGGAGATGTTCCAGTTCTTGGAGACAGGGATACGGCAAAGGTTGCAATAGTTGAGCATAGTGAGTTTAGGTGTAGCTTCTGTAAGAGGCACTTAGACGAGACATTCCCATCTATAGCAGAAAATTATATAGATACAGGTGAGGTGATCTATGTTTATAAAGAGTTTGCAATGTATGGTGATGATATAGCAAATGCAGCTAAGTGTGTTTATCACTTAGAGGGAACGGATGTATATAAAGAGTTCCATACGGGTGCATTTAATCTAGAGGATGACGATGCTATCTATGCTTTAGCAAAAGAGGTTGGTGTTAATGAAGCTGACTTTGCAGCATGTTACAGCTCTTCTCAGTATCAGGATGAAATAGATGCAGATAAGGAGGCTGGAGCAGCAGCAGGAATTCAGGGAACACCTGGGTTTGTAATTGGTACATTTGATGATGACGGTAATGTAAATGGAGTTTTGATTCCAGGAGCATACCCATATGATTCATTTGTAGAGGTTATAGAGAATTACTTAGAGTAAATTCTAATCTCTAAGGGATTGTAAATGGAAGGAGGGAGTCTAAGACTCCCTCTTTTTATTTCTTCTTAGTAGTTGTTTTCTTCTTGCTACTCTTTGTAGCTTTCTTAGTTATCTTTTTCTTTGTACTCTTGTTGTTTTCTCTATACTCTTTAGCCTGTCTGCTTGCCAATTGGTAGTAACCTTTCTTCATTCTAATGATTGCTCCTAGTGCTACGAAGGATAGAATCATGTTGTAGAAACCTCTAACTATTGGAATTATATTTACCAATATTGTTAAGACTCTACCTGCTAAGAAGGATTTAAATGGTCTGTAACCTTCTATCTTTAACAGGACTAATATCTCTTTACCTAGTGATGTCTCTACCCATACCTTACCAAAGAACATTAGGAAGAGGAGTAAACCGGTTATTAACATGGCTGCGGGTGTTCCTACTACGGATATTGCAAGTATGAATAAGGGGATTGGTAGTAGCATGAAAACTATGAAGCCAACAGCTAAGCTTTTAAGGAATTCGTTTATAGAACCTGTTATTTTTTCTTGTATTTTGTATGTTTTAACAGGGGATATGCTTATTAATATGAATCCTACTAGAAGGAAGGAGAGGAAATTAATTGTTAAAGAGAGGGTTCTGCTTTCCCATGTAGTCTCTATGTCAAAGGATGGTGTCTCTTCAATGTCTACACCTTGGGATTCTGCTATCCTGTTTAATCTGTTTGAATCATAGATCTCTCCTGTTACTGTAGTTTCTGTTAGGTTTTCTTGTTCACCAATTAAAACTAGATCTCCTCTTATGATGGATTCTATGTTTGGTTTTATACCGATTGCTCTTAGGTCATCTCCTACAGAACCTTTTAGTGTTCCGTCAAAGAAGATTGCTAACATATCTCTTTGTGTGTCTGCTTGATAGTCTAGGAATGAGGATACTATATAGGTATTGGCTGTAACCAATCCTTCTATTTTTGTGTTATTACCAAATACAAATATATTTCCATATACATTGGAATTTATATTTGTTGTTGTTGCTAATATGTATGCATCTCCTGTTATGGTTCCGTTTAGTTGGACGGAGTCTCCTACTAGTATTACATCTCCATCTACAACGCCATCTACCTTTATGTCGTCTGCGACTACATAGAGGTCTTCGTCTATGGTTTGGTCAGATGTTAGGACGTAGGATTTGAATTCAAACTTAGCAGCTTCTACATTGGTAGGGGATAGTAAAGATATTGTTGTTAGTAGTAGTAAGAGGGGGAGGGCAAGTAATATCTTTTTAAAATTTTTCATAATTTAGACAGTTTAATTTATGTAGTACATATTAACATATGTCTTTAAATAGTGGAATAATTACTACCTTGACGAAGTTGGTAACTTCTTGGTAACATGTTGGTATGAAGAAAATTAAAAAATATACAACAACCGAATTTTATAATAATCCTTCTAAAGTTCTTAATTATGTAAGAGATGGGGGAACAGCTTTTCTAGGTTATAAGAGAGTAAAAGAACCTTTGGCTGTGCTAACTTCTTACAAAGATTATACGCAGAAGAAAGAGACCGTTGATAAGAGCAAATCTTTCTTAGAAAGGTATGGGGACAAGGCAATAAGTGCTCCGGAGTACAAGGATAGCGTTAAGTACATAAGGAAGATGAGGGACGAGGAATGAACAGATATTTAGCAGATACTAGTTTCCTAAGTGCTTTTTTTAATAAGGAAGATGCAAATTATTCTGAGGCTAGAAATATGGCCGCAGAAATGAAAGAAGAGTATTTAATAATACCATCTGTTGTAATAGCTGAACTCTCTGGTTTTAGTAAAAGTAGAGATTTAAGAGATAATATGATCGAGTATGCTTTGAGCGTTGCCTCGGAGATCTCTTCCTTTGGAGAGCAGAACATCATTCCGTATCTTACTTTTAGGAGGCACTACCAGGATAGATTAAAAACAATAGACTCCATAATCTTGTTTTCTGCCATAGACAGGGGCGCTACGTTATTAACACTAGATAAGGAATTAAAGAAGAAATATGAAATGGTTTGTGAGAATCTTTTCTAAGACATAGAATCCAAATCTGTTTTTTGGTAGGATTATCCTAATAAACACTTAATTTGCTAGGGGGTAGGACATGAAGGTATTGAATATTATCCAGAGGTATTATCCTGCGAGGGGCGGTGCAGAGTTGTTTATACAAATCCTTTCAGAATATCAAGCAAACGAACTAGACTATGAGGTAGATGTTTGGACTTCTAATGCCAAAAGTGCAAATACTTTATGGGATTTAGACGGAGATATCGTTACTCCTGAGGTTGAGGAGATTAATGGTGTAAAAGTATACCGATTTGAATTGGGTAGTGGGATTCTTAAGAATAAGTATATAAATAAAATATTCAGGGTCTTGTTTGGAAGATTTCCTAGTTTTAAGTTATCAAACATTGCAACTTGTCCTACGACCTTTGGAATGCTTGATAAAGTAAAATCATTGGAGAAGGGGGATTATGATGTAGTTACTGTATCTTCGACACCGTACTATTTTCTCTTTTATATTGGTTATCTTGTCTCGAAGAAATTAGATATACCATTGATAATAGCACCAGCTTTTCATGTAGGACTTAATCGTAAAAGTAAGCTGGGGAAGAAGTATTTTAAAAAGGGTGCCTCGAGGTTTTTTGCTCATGCTAAGAAGATAATTCTGAACACAAGAGCAGAGGGACAGGCTATAAAGGATTTTTGTAGAACTGAGGGTGTTCTTCTCGATGATGCAAAGTTTGAGGTCGTAGGGCAGGGTATTTTTCTTGAGGAGGTTGAGGGTGGAGATGGTTTGAGATTTAGGAAGAAATACAATGTTGAGGGACCCATTGTTTTCCAAGTTGGGTCAAAGAACTATGAGAAGGGAAGTATGAGTTTGATAGGGGCAATGAAGAAAGTTTGGGATGATGGTGTTGAGGCAACTTTGGTATTTGCTGGAGGAGCAAATACAGAATTTGATAGATATCTAGATGGATTGGACGGAAAGTATAGGGAAAGAATCTTAAATATAGATAATATCCCAGAGCAGGATAAGTGGGATCTTTATGATGCTGGGGATATTTTCTCTATGGTGTCTAAGACGGATTCCTTTGGGATAGTATACTTAGAGGCTTGGGCTTATTCTAAACCAGTTCTAGGTTGTAAGAATGACGTTATCAAGGAAATAATAGATGATGGTGAGAATGGATACCTTGTTAATTTTGATGACATTGAGACCTTCTCTGAGAAGATAAAGTCCCTTCTTGCCAATCCAGAGAAAAAGGAGAAGATGGGCAGAAAAGGTAGAGAGAAATTAGAGGAGAGGTATACTTGGGATAAGAATTTGAAAAAGATTGATAGAATATACGAGGGACTAGATTCAAATTAGATAAATTTTATTCAACCAGAGGATGCGTGAGAAGAGAGAGATTGCAGTTATAGATTTTATAGTGGTTTATTTATCCTTGGTTAGTATTGTTAATGTCATTCTATTAAGTGCAGGCTTATTTAATGCTTTTTACTCATTACTCATATCAATTGCTTTACTATTAGCAGGTTTGTTGATTTTTAGGACAAAGGTTAAATTTGAACTTAAGAAATTCTCTCTATTACTTATTCCAATTTTATTATTGGCAATCTTTCTTAGAGCAAAACCGCAACTCTATCTGACAGGAGGTCAAGATCAGGGGACCTACGTATCTCTTTCTAAGCAGTATGAAATAAATGGTTCTCTATATATGACTGATGAAATTAGGGAAACTCTCCCAAAAGATGCTCAGAAAGAATATGACAGAGGGAATATATTTCTAGGTGTAGAAATGTTTGATGAAGATACTTCAAAATTTGTGATGCCTTTCTATCCTGTTTTCCCATCCTGGATGTCAATATTCGGTTCTGTTTTTGGTTCCGACAATAGAGTATATGCACTAACATTTTTCAGTGTTCTGTCGATTGTTGGGTTTTATCTATTATCCACCGAAGTTGGAAAAGGTAAAAAGGGAGTAGGGTTGTTGTCAGCCCTTCTCCTCGCAATAAATCCCTTGCATGTATACTTTTCAAGAATTCCCGCTACGGAAATAGTGGCAGTGACTTTTATGTTCTTCGGCCTGTATTACATGTTCCGTTGGTTTAACAGCCTAGAAAAGGGTCATGCGAAGAGTTGGGAGGCTTTTGTATCAATTATTTCGTTTAGTGCGTTGTTTTTTACGAGAATGAGTGCTGTGTTTATTCTCCCCGTTACCGTAATAATCCTTCTCTATGGATTTATACTTGTAAAGAATAAGGCCACTAAGAAGGCATACATCTCATATGGAGTTACTTGGTTACTAACCTTTGTGACTTCATTATTTTTCTACAAGATCTTCCTCCCACAACTCTTTGATCAGATAGTAGGCAATAGATTTCTTAGCTATTTTGAGAATCTGTATATCTCGCTATCTGTAATAGTTTTCTCTGCCATTTTTGCTATAACAATGTTTCTCCAGAAGGGGCGCGAACTTGTTGGAACAGCTATGAGATTTATTTATAAGAAGTTGTGGCTAATTTTCCTGTTTACAATATTTTCTTTAATGATTTATTCTTTATATTTTTATGTAAAAGAGGTATTTGTAGAAGGAGGAATAGAATTTCTAAGTTATGAGAGTTTGTCAGCACTCAAGCAGCAGGGATTTCTTACGACAGTCCTTTATCTCTCTCCTCTGGGGTTTGTCCTTCTTGTCTTCTCTGTATGGGATCGCAGAAAGAACAACAATTTATACATAGGCGTAGTTCTTTTGATTCTCATAGGAAGTCTTTTCTATAATTGGGGGATTTTGAGACTAACTCAGTATCACTATTACTTTGCTAGGTATCAATTAACCGAACTTATCCCCTTCGGACTACTTCTGATTTCAATATTGTTAGGAAGTATGTTGAAAAGGCCCAAATTAAAAATACTGTCAGTTTTTCTCATAGTTTTGTTATCTACATATTCTCTTTATTTCTCACTTATACAGCTTCGGGACTCAGAAGGGTTAAAGATAGAGAATCTAGAATACATAGAAGATCTCGTTGGAGAGGAGGATGCTCTAATTGTTGTTCGTACTGATTTTACTTCTTTTAATCAAATAATCTTTCCTCTGAGATATTATTACGGAATGGATGTTGTTCCGATGCTTTCTCCTAGATATTTTCAGAACGATGATTTTAAGGAGATAAAATATTCTCATGAGAATTCATACATTCTTAGTACTATCTCTACATTTGAGGAGGGAAATCCTAAGAGGTTTGAATTGATTGGAGAGGTCGAATTTCGTAATAATTATTTTGTACATTGTTTGAGGGATCAAGATAAATATTTTGACATGACAGGGCATTCAGAAGATTTACCCTTGTGCCAATATATGGTAATACCTAATAGGTATTATTACGGTACTTATTCGCTCTATCTGTATAAGTGGAAGTAATGAAATTGAAATCTAAATCGGTTTCTCGTAGATAGCTCCCAAGTATTGCAAGAACCCCATTGAGATAGGGTTTAGTGGTATAATATCCTATAATGTCAAACGAAACAAAAGAATCTTTGGGTCCTTATAACAAAGATTCTCAAGACGACAATACGGAATATATCCAACCAGCAACTGATCAAATACTTAATACCGCAACACTTCTTTGCCATGAAGAAGAAATAGATCCATCCATACTGCAAGATACTCTAAAGGTATTTGGTGACAGTTGCGAAGATATTGAAGAGTTATCCTTATTAAGTCATGTTATACCATTGGTAGCTCAAAACCCCACAACCCCACTGAAAGATCTTGAGTTAAGTCCCAAGGTCACTAGGGAAGAATTACTTGAGGCATATAAGTGGATGCAATCTAGTAATATGCTAAAAACCGTAATGACAAGCCATTACTATCCCGGGTACATGATGATTCGCTATGCCCAAACATTTTTAGGAGATTTGGCCAGAGACCCTCAATATCTCAAGGATGTTATCGAACATAAACCCCTTACTCCAAAAAGATTAGAGGTGCATGTAACAAATGGAACATGCAACTACAGATGTTCTATGTGCTTGTGGCACGTAGACAACCAAGCAAAATACGAAGGAGACAAGGAGATACTTTCTACTGAAGATTGGAATAAAGTATTTAAGCAAGCAGCAGAAGGTGGAACAGAAGTCGCTATTTTTTCTGGTGGAGGTGAGCCGTTGCTTCGTTCAGATTTGGGGGAGGTAATAGAACATGCAAACAAGAACGGATTATATACCATGATATATACCAATGGGAGTAGACTAGAAAAACTCTCAAAGGATAATAGTCGACTCTACAAGTCCCTCCTCAATGCAGACTGGTTGAGAGTAAGCCTACATTCTACAGATGATGATACATATGCAGATTTGGTTCATCTCCCAAGGGAAAAGAAGCCTCTCTCGAGAGTAGTTAGAGGAATGAGAAGATTAATTGATGACAGAGATAGATTAGGCAAGCCACTAAAAATTGGTATTGGTTTTGTAGTTCAACATCAGAATTTTGATCAAGTCAGTGAGATCGCCAAGCTAGCAAAAGAGTTGGGAGTAGATCTGTTAAATATTCGCGAAGATTGCATAGACATTACGCAGAATCTTTCTCTAGAGGAGAGGGAAGTCTTGTATGAACAGTTAAGGGATATAAGAAGAGACTTTGACAATGGTGTGTATGGAGATATGCAAATAGATTTTGCAGATACCATGATTGCACAGATGAATGGGTGGGAGAAATCTCCTAGCGTAGAAACACCAAGTGAATGTAAGGTCCATCTGTATAGGTCAGCCATAGACCCATACGGAAGGGTTGCTGTCTGTGATTTAGTCTCTGAACCATATTTCGCAACAGATGATTTAACCTTAGGCTATATCTCCAAGAATGAAGATTATGCTAGAGTTCTTGAGGATTCGGCAGAAAGGAAGTTTAAAACAGAAGATTGTAGTAAGTGTATGCCGGGACAGCAAGCAATCAATGCCTTGTGGCATAAAGTGCTCGAAGATAATAAAGAAGGGATAACTCCAGAGAATCAGCCGCTACTATTTGTTTGAATCTAGAGGTGTTTAACTTGGGTTGAAAAACAGCCTCATTTTTTATAGTATAATCTTCAGAGTTAATTTCTTAATACTTAATTAAATGCAAAAAGTATCAATCATCGGTCTAGGCTACGTAGGTTTACCTTTAGCCTTAGCCATAGAAAAATCTAAAAAATATAATGTAGTAGGTTTTGACATAAGTAAAAAACAAGTAGAAAAAATAAAGAAAAAAGAATGCCCAATAACAGATGATATTGCAGAAAAAGATCTTAAAGAATTAGACCTACATGCGACATTAGATGAAAAAGAAATAGAAGGTAGTGACTACTACATAATATGTGTCCCTACACCAGTCCTAGATGACTACACTCCAGACTACACACCAGTAATAAGTGCAGGAGAAACAATAGCAAAATACTTAGAAAAAGGACAAACAGTAGTACTAGAATCTACAGTTAACCCAGGAACATGTGAAGAGATATTACAACCAATATTAGAAGAAGGTAGTGGGTTAGAAGCAGGAAAAGATTTTAATATTGCTATGTGTCCAGAAAGAATAAACCCAGGAGATCCTAAATGGAATGTATACAACATACCTAGGAATTTAGGTAGTCTAATACCAGAAAAAACAAAAGAGGTAGCAGACTTCTATAGAGACTTCTTAGATGCAGAGGTAAATGAAGTATCTAGTCTTAAGATAGCAGAAGCTACTAAGATAGTAGAGAATGCATTTAGAGATATAAATATTGCTTATGTAAATGAATTAGCTAAATCTTTTGATGCTATGGGGATAGACCTAATAGAAACATTAAAAGGTTCTTCAAACAAACCATTCTCTTTTATGGCGCACTGGCCTGGTAGGGGTGTAGGAGGCCACTGTATAGCAGTAGACCCTTACTACCTAATAAAAAGGGCAGCTGAGTCTGGTTTTGACCATAAGCTTTTAAAGATGGCTAGAGAGGTTAATAATGGTATGCCAGAGTATACGGTAGAGAGATTGCAAGATGCTTTAAATGAGGTTAAGTTACCTATTAATGGTACTAAGATTGCTTTATTAGGTCTTAGTTATAAAGAAGATATCGCAGATTTAAGAGAGAGTCCATGTTTAGAGATACAGGAGATTTTAGAGAAGATGGGTGCAGATTTATTAGTGTATGATCCTTTTGTTCCAGATATGTCTAATGTAAAATCTTTAGAAGAAGCTTTAGATAATTGTGAAGGGGTAGTAGTAGCTACAGCACATAAGAGTTTTGGAGATTTAACTAAAGAAATTAGTAAGAGAAAGAATATTAAGGTAGTTGTAGATGGGATGAATAAGCTAGATAAGAAAGAAATAGAGAAAGCAGATATAATATATAGGGGGATAGGTAAATAATATAAAAATATAACAATATGAAATTAGTAGTATTTTCAATCTGTCTAAACGAAGCAAAAACAATAGGGGAATTACTCGACAGAATTCCTAAGCAAATAGAAGGTATAGATGAGATAGTAAAGATGGTTGTGGATGATGGAAGCAAAGATGATACTGCTAAGATAGCCAAGGAGCATGGAGCAATCGTACATTCCAATGCAGAACAGAAAAGACTTGCACACTCCTTCCAATTTGCTGTTAACAAAGCACTAGAATTAGGTGCAGATATAGCAGTAAACATAGACGGAGATCTTCAATTTAAACCAGAAGAGATTCCTAATCTTGTTAAGCCAATATTAGTGGGGAAGGCAGACTTTGTAGCAGGAACAAGGTTTACAGGCACAAGGCCAGACGATATGTCCTTAGGTAAGTATTATGGCAACAAACTAGGAGCATACATTGTAGGTAGATTAGCAAGAAAGAATTTCCAGGATGTAACTTGTGGTTTTAGAGCATACAACAGAGAGGCTATGCTCAGTATGAATATCAATAGTAAATACACATACACACAGGAGTCATTCCAGTTAATGGCAAGTAAGAAGTTGGACATAGTACAAGTTCCCGTAAGTATAAAGTACTACAAGGGAAGAAAGTCTAGAGTGGTTCTAGGGATAGTGAACTTCATAAAGATATCTGCATTTAATATCCTTAGGGCATTCAGAGATTTTGCACCCTTGAAATTCTTTGGAATAATGGGTCTCCTTCCATTTATATTAGGAGTTTTCTGTTTAATATTCCTAGGTGCTCACTGGTTAAACACAGGAGATTTCTCACCATATAAGTTTGTTGGTTTTACTGGGATATATCTGGTATCTTTAGGACTCCTTGTAGCATTGTTTGCCGTTCTCTCAGATATGTTAGGTAGGATGTTGAATAATCAAGAAAGAATCTTGTATTTTGAGAAAAAGAATTACTACTCTAAATTCAAAAAAGAAAAGTAAATGAACGTTCTGATATCAATATCCCATCCAGCATGGGCACACCAATTCCACCATATTATAGATATCCTTAAAAAGAGAGGACATAAGGTTAAGGTGTTAGTTATTAAGAAAGATAAGAACTGGGAGATATTAGATCAGTATGGAATAGACTATACGATTGTAGGGGAGACCACCGGTAAGGGGAAAATAGATAAGGCATTTATATTGTTAGTCACTACTTGGAGACATCTAGTAGAAGCTATTAAGTTCAAGGCAGATGTTTTAATTGGTAGACCATCTCCTATGATGGCAATCACAGCATTTTTAACAGGGAAAAAGAACATAGTATATTCAGATACGGAGAGGTCGGTAGAGTCTCTGTTCTTCACCAAACTCTTTTCATACAAAATACTTACTCCAATGATGTATAGAAAGGATCTTGGTAAGAAGCAGATGAGGGTAGAAACCTTTAAAGAACTTTTTTACTTACATCCAAATTACTTCAAGCCCAATCCTGAGGATGTTAGGTTAGTAGGTTTAGAACCAGGAGAGAAGTTTTCATTTGTAAGATTTGTAGCATGGAATGCTAGTCATGACTTAGGTCATAAAGGTTTTACAAATGAACAGAAGATGGAGCTAATTAAACATTTAGAGAAGTATGGTAAGGTTATACTCTCTACTGAAGAAGATTTGCCTTCTGAGTTTGATAAATACATCAAGAAAGTACCTCATACCAAATTACACAGTGTAATGTCCCAAGCACAACTGTTTGTAGGAGATGGTCTTACTATGGCCTTTGAATGTAATGTTATGGGTGTGCATTCAATCTTTACGAGCGAGTTAACTTCTGGGGCAGGTGATGAGATGGAGCAGAAGTATAGGTTGTTATATACAATAGAGGATAGGGAGAACATGGTAGAGGAAACTAAGAAGAAGATAGATGAGTTATTAAGTAAAGAGGATATAGAGAAGGTAGGGAAAGAGAAGCAGAGAAAACTTTTAGAAGATAAGAAAGATTTTAATGAGTGGTGGGTAGATTATTTAGAGAAAGAGCTTTAGTACAAGTTAGTAGCAGATTTTCTAACCCGAGATTTTATGTGTAAGGAGTATTATATAAGATGCTGATAGGTAAGTTAGTAAACAATGTAAGACAGAAGTATTTGCCAGAGGGCTCCTTTAGGAAAGATTTCATAACTTTGTCTGTTGGCAGGATAGTATCTCAAGCGATCCCTTTGTTACTAACGCCTGTGTTGACACGACTTTATAGTCCAGAGGATTTTGGGGTTTATGCAATATTTTTGTCGCTAGTCAGTGTAGTTTCGCTACTTTCGAATGGACGATATAATCTTGCGATTACGCTCCCTAAGAAGTTAAATAAGGCTGAGGAGCTGTTGCTGATTTGTTTTATTGGTGTCCTCTCGGTCAGTTTGTTGTCTTTCTTAGTCTTCCTGTTTTTTGAGAGGTCCATTTTGCAAGCTCTTGCTCTCGAAGGGAAGAGGAGTTTTGTATACTTGGTTCCTATTGGAATCTTTATCGTCGCAATTATAGAGTCTGTATATTATTGGATGTTAAGAAAAAGATTTTATGAGTTTTTATCGCTTAGTTTTATTGTAAATACATCCGTGGCAACAGGACTTAAAATCCTCTTTGCTTTCCTAGGGGGAGGCTGGATGGGTCTCATAGTTGCATATATGATTGGAGCACTTCTTTCCTTAATCCTTCTTGTGGGGAAGTTTTTAAAGGAAAGCCAAATTTTGGAGTTGGTAAGGAAACTTAAGAAGGAGGATCTTCTTTTGACTGCGAGGAAGTATAGAGCCTTTCCAACTTTCTCTATGCCTGCTGACGGAGCGAATTCCCTTGCTCAGCAACTCCCAAATGTACTATTAAACAATCTTTTTACTGGAGCAATTGTAGGTTTCTATTCACTTACACAGAGTGTCTTGGGTCTACCTATTAAGTTCATATCTTCTGCGATGACGGACGTATATAGGGAGAGAGCCAGTGCGGATTGTAGAGATAAAGGAGATTGTAGAAAAATACTTTTGGCGACTCTGAGAAATCTTACCCTGTTTTCAATAATTCCCTTTTTGCTGTTGTTTTTGTTTGCTCCTACCCTAGTTCCTTTTATCTTAGGTGATCAATGGGTGGAGGTTGGTTCATATATTAGAATTCTCACACCTCTATTTCTTTTTAGATTTATAGCTTCTCCATTAGGGGCGACTCTGTATATTACGGGCAGGCAGAAATATCTCTTGTTATGGCAAATGACACTACTTCTCTTGACGATTGCATCTTTCTACTTTGGATCACTCATCGGAGATGAGCACACATCTTTGGCTTTGTTCTCGGCAAGTTATTCAATTATGTATATAATATTGATCGGACTTGCTTATAAATTTAGTTCGGTAACTGAGTGAGAAAAATACTAGGGAAGATAAATAAGGATCATCTCTTCTGGGCTTTGATGGTACTATACATGATTGGAATTTCATGTTTGGCCGTCTTCCGAGATATGGTTAATGACGAAGCTCTTTATTTCCAGGAGACTTTCTTAATCTCTGAGCTTTTTAAGTCCGGTAAGTGGATTGGTGCATATGGGGTAGGGGTTCACGGCTTTCTTTTTAAACTCCCTCCGGCCTTAATATTTTTAGTAACTGGTCCATCTGTATCCGTTGTTACTGTGTATCATATAATTCTCGCTGGGATATCTGGGATTCTCGCTTATAAATTGTTTTCTTATGTACTCAAGGACAAAATCTATGGAATTTTAGCTACAGCAATTCTCTTGTCTAATTTCCACTTTGTTTTGTCAACTGTAACATATCTGAGAGAAATTCCCAGCATATTAGTAATCTTGCTCCTCATTAATAATGTTTTACGCAAAGGAAATAAATATTGGCTAAGCTTCCTGTTCCTATTGCTTCTAGATGCGAAGGAATATATCTTCATTATCTTTGCTTTTGTATATGTAATCTGGCTATTTGTTAATTCTCCGGAGAAAAAACTTCTGTTTAGAATAATTGGTGTTATAAAAAGGTCTTTTCTAGTATTTCTCCCTTCTATTGTCTGGACCGTATTAATGTTTACAACGCACATTATCCCAGTCAATATGTTTCTAGCATCGATAATCGGTTTAAAGGGGAATAAGTTTAGATATCTCACGATGCATCTAAGTCCTCAGATATCAACTACGAATGGGTTGGATGAGGGAATAGAAATTCCTAGGTTAGCCTCAAAAGTGGTAGCTTGTGAGGAGACAACCATATTAGAAAGCTTTGTACACACTTTAATCCCCTATGCAAACACAGTTATTTCTTATGTAGGAAAAGTTCTTTATCCAAGGGTTTTTTCTTTTCTGTCTGTCCCCAAGGTTATCATCTTACCAGTTATAGTAAGTTCGTTTATCATAATTAGGGATTTCATTAAAAAAAGAAGGGTTCAACTTAGGAGTCTCACTTTTCTCTCAATCCTCACATTGGTATGGTTAGTTGCATACATTGCTAGAGCCTCTCATGGGCGATATCTATTACCAATAGTCCCTGCTATCGCAATTATATATGTTTATATACTATTCAAACAGGAGTTCAGTAAGAAACAAAAGATTGCCATTTCAGTCGCTACATTTATTTATGTGACGGCTGGTTTCTTTTTTGAGGCTAGTTATCTAGTCCCAAAAATCTTTTTGGAGTACTCTATACTGGCCCTCTTTACGCTGTCTATTTTGAGGCCCAAATTGACCTATCTCAAATATCTTACCATCTCTTTATTTACTGTTGGATCTCTCTTCACCGCAGTTCTATTTTCTTATGTACAAGGTCAAATCTTTGGTTATAGAACTCTTGGTCCGAACAGGAATGCGGATGAGATAGCAGAGATCATTTCAGATGATGAGAGATACTGGATTAATAGTGTCAATAACTATGCTTTGATTTCTGCATATAATGGAGAGGCATATCTAGATCCGGAATGGCAATGGGCCTTGCACGAAAGTGTTCCAATTAAGGATACTCTAGAAATACTTGATGTGAAGAGAGGATATTCCTTCACCTCTGGCTCTATAAGGCGCTTCAAAGAGTCAGTGTTTGAATTAGAGCTTGAGACTTTGTATTTAATAAAGACAGATTCGGAAGAGCGAGCCTTTAGTAATGAAAACTTCTTAGAAAACTTTCAAAATGCTGATTGGTTGCAATTGAAGGAGGTTGTTGAATTTAAGAATATGCAACTTTATATCTTTGAGGTTCTAGAATGAAAAAGATAATTAAATTCTTGAGCACGTATGGAATATATATTCTTATTGCTCTCTCTTTGGTCCTTGGTTTCTTCTCTCTTATATTTAAGAACGTAACTCTCGATGGTGATTTATATCTGTATGAGACAAAGATCATTACCGAGGCAATAAGCAGAGGAGAATGGTTTGGATATTACGGAGTTGGAACACATGGCTTCCTTTTCAAGTTGCCAGTGGCTTTAGTATTTTTAATTACGGGTCCCTCTCTTAGTATCGCTACTGTGTGGAATGTTCTCTTGTCTTGTTTGTCGCTTTTCCTCTTTTATAAGATTCTAAGGCATTATTTTAAAGAAGGAATCTATCCTTTTCTTGGAACATTACTCCTGATTACTAATTTCCAGTTCATACTGAATCTCCCTACTTATATGAGAGAGATTCCTGTCCTTGTGGGTCTTCTCCTATTAATATACGTAATAATTAAAGAGAAGCCATACTGGCAGATTGGTCTAGCGACTTTGTTGGTTTTAGAGGGGAAAGAGTATGTCCTTTATGCTCTTGTCCCTGCATTGTTGGTGTATATATTTATCAGAGAGTGGAGGGGTGTCTCTTCTAGGGCTATAATCCACTATTTTAAGGTGTCTTTGCAGGTGTTTCTTCCAATGACGATATTTTTGTCCCTAATGGTTTTTACGTCTGTAATCCCAGTTAATATGTATGCACTCTCTGTTCTCCCTGGGGTAACAGATGGAGGTATGGAGTACCAGGCTAATCACTTCTCTATAGATATGGCTACAACAAATAGGATAGAGGAGGATGCCCCATCTTTGTATGGGGAATTAGGATCTGGTATAGAGCAAGTGTTAAATATCATATTGAGGTATGTGGGAAAGATTCTTTACCCAAGGAGTTTTTCATTTATATCTATTCCAAAACTCATATTCTTTCCAGCACTACTCACGGCAATTCTTCTTTTCAAGCAAAAGTTAAAGAAGAGAGATGACTTTTTCTTGCTCTTCTCTCTGATGTTTTGGAGTTATAGCCTAATATTTCTTTTTAGGGCATCTTTTGACAGATATCTTTTCCCAATTTTACCAGTAGTGATATTTTTCTTTCTTTTGTTTATTAAAGAATTGATCAATCATAGAAAAAAGTTCTTATGGGTGACCATAATAGTATCTATAATTGCTATGCTCGGTCTATTCTTTGAAGTTGATTTTATATGGATTAAGGTGTTTCTTAATTCGCTAATAATATTCTTGTATACGGTGTACTTTTTCTATCACAAAAAATTCAAGGAGATTTATGTTGGATTAATTCTTATCATTAGCACATTTACCTTTTCAGTGGTGGCTTATTTCTTTTATGCTAATGGTCAGCTTCATCAATATTTGCTGTGGGGTAGAAATTCCGAGATTAGGGAAGTAATTAAACATTTTGATAGTGATGAGAAGGTTTTGCTAAACGATGCTGGTTGGGATATGTTGTTTTTAGTATACAGGGAGGATAACCTCTACGACCCAGAGTGGAAATGGCAACTACAGGAATGGGTTCCTCGCAAAAAGGATCTTAGAATGTTCGAGACCTTCAACTCTTATGAGATGTATGGAATTCCTTTGAGGTATGATGTCCAGAGAATAAAGAGTAGGGGGATTGACACAGTTGCTTTAGCAGTTTCTACTGTAGAGGGGCAGAATTTTATATATCAACAAAAGCTTCCTTTATATATGGAGGCGGATTGGTTAGAATTGAGAGAGGTTTTACATCTAAAAGGGAAAGAAATATATATATTTACTGTTAAAGAGGAATACCTTGAAGAACAATAGAAATTTAAAAGACAAAAACATTTTATTTTTGGTTCATAACTACAACAGTTTTCAGAAGGACCAAATAGAGTCAGTTGCAAGATATTTTAATAAGGTCTATGTGATAGTTCGTTATAAACCAATATCAAAGATAGCAAAATGGTTTCCGATAAAGTTCTTTAAGAAGTATCAAGATAAATATGTTATTGATCTAAGGGACTCTCCTCAAAATGTCGAGGTTTTTAGAGCTCCTGTTTACTATCTCCCCTTTGGTCTATTTAATAAGCTCTTAGGGTTTTTACATTATAATGCTGTAGACAGAATAGTTAGAGGACAGCAAATCAAATTTGACCTAATACATGC
This sequence comes from uncultured Candidatus Saccharibacteria bacterium, assembly GCA_964423025.1. Classification (GTDB taxonomy): domain Bacteria; phylum Patescibacteriota; class Dojkabacteria; order SC72; family SC72; genus UBA2177. The sequence continues at coordinate 23,307 of CAYRDH010000003.1, forward strand.
ACATTTTCTTTGGTCCGCTGGTTACGTCGGAATGAGGTTAAAAGAGAAGTACGATAAGTCCCTAGTAATTACGGGCCATGGATATGATGTCTATAAATTACCATTCTATAGCGAATGGTGGACCAACAAGATAAAAATTATAGGAAATTCTGCCGATTTAGTTATAACTGTTAGTGAAGGTAATAGGAAGAAGTTGTTGGAGATAGGGATACCTAACCCTAAGATTAAAATTTTACCTAACGGGTATAATTCTAAACTTTTTTATAAGCTGGATAAGGCTTTAATTCGCAAAGAAAAGGGAATTCCCGAACAAAGCAAAGTCCTCGTTTCCGTTGGGAACTTGGAAGAAGTGAAAGGCCACAAGGATTTCATAGAAGCAGTTAAATATCTGAAGAAAGAATATCCAGAAATTCTTTGTTATATTATCGGTGGTGGTTCTCTACAGGATTATTTAAAAAGTCTTATACGAGAGTACGATTTAGAAGACAATGTTTTCCTAGTAGGCTACCTGACTCATGAGAAAATTAATAAATGGATGAATCTGTCAGATCTTTTTGTTCTCCCCAGTCTGCAGGAGAGTTTTGGGATTGTCCAGCTGGAGGCTTTTGCTACGGGCGCCCCTGTGGTAGCAACTAGAACTGTAGGAAGTCGGGAACTTATAAAATCTGACGAAAATGGGCTGCTTACATCAATTGGGAATCCGAAGGAAATGGCCGAAAATATAAAGAAGGGTCTTGAGAGAGAGTGGGACGAGGATAACATATTGAACTATGTAGAAGGTTACTCTTGGCAAAGGATCGGAAGAGAGACTGCTCAGGAATATGAGAAGATATTATAATTATTAAAAGCGTAAACTTAGAAGATTAAATTTAATTTAGGTGTTAATGGATAAGAAAGGACTGTGTGTTTTTACCTATGCTAACCCCTTGCGGGAGAATCACAAGGCTCAATTGTGGAGAATTCTAGAAACTTTGGGGAACCCAGATCTCTTTGAGAAAGTTGTCCTATTAACGCAGAGAGGCCCTTCTCAGCTGAAGACGGAGGAAATTGCTCACAATGTTTTGAATCATAGGTTTAAAATCTTGCTAGAGAAAAAAGAATCGGGGAAAACCTCTTTCTTGGCAATGATTATTAGAAATTTTCTTTGGGTTACAAACATCATGAGATATGTTTTTCTAAAGAAAGTCTCTGTTGTGACCTTCCTTGGGGCGATAGAGTTAATAACGCTTCCCTACTTTAAAATAATCAAGCGCTCGAAGGTTGTGTATCATGCGGATGATATGGTTACTCAGAATAGAGGACCAAAGGTAATTACTAAGATTTATTCTGTTCTCGAATCGAGTTTCCTTAAGTATTGCGACAAAGTAGTGGTTAATGGTCCCAGTATAAAGCAATGGTATGAGAATGAATATGGTATAGAAGGGGTAGAGATTGTTCTTAATGCCACAGTTAGGAAAGAAGATGTAAAGAAGGCCGAAAAGAACTCTCTACATGACAAGTTGGGGATTCCCTCCAGTGAGATTATCTTTGGATATGTTGGCAGTTTTACGAAGGGGAGATCTCTAGAGGCCTTGGTCAGGATATTCCCAGATCTTAAAGGTAAGCATTTAGTTCTTGCCGGAAGAGATGGAGAAGAAGAAATGATTAAGGAAGCAGCTCGCAAATTTAGTAATATCCATTTTATAGGTTCATTGCGTTGGGACAAGATACCAGAGTTCACTAGAAGCATAGATGTCGGTCTAGTTCTTTTAGAGAAGGTTTCGCTCAATTACTACTACAATCTTCCCACTAAGTTGTTTCAATATTTAGCCTCTGGAAGGCCTGTAATAGTGAGTGATTTCCCGGACATGGGGAATCTAATTGATAAATATGATGCAGGATGGAAAGTTGAGCCTCGGTCTGATAAAGTATACAGTCTTATTCAGGGGATAGAGCTTTCTGAAATACGCGAGAAGCAGAGCAGACTAGAGAGGGACAGAGTCTCGTTTACTTGGGAGGGACAGGAATCAAAGGTTAAAGAGATATATACGGGGTTGTTAGCTAAATAGATTTTAAATCTTATAGATATGAAAGATAAAGAAATTAAACATTACGATAGAAAAGAGCTTTGGGAGAAGTTGAACCAATCGCGAGATAATAAAGAGAGGATAGAGAAGACGGCAGGAATGATTCCTGATGATGTCAATTCTATAGCGGATATAGGCTGTGGAAATGGTTTGTTCCTAAGATATATAAATGACAACTTAAAGATTGATGACTTAGTAGGTGTAGATTTTAGTGAGAAGGCAATGGAAGAGTTAAAATTAGATAAAAAAGTTGGGGATATTACGGATATCCCTCTTGGGGATAATTCCTATGATTTGGTTTCAGCCTTAGAAGTATTAGAGCACTTAGACTTGGATGAATATCAAAGGGCGAGAGAAGAGCTTGTAAGGGTTTCGAAGAAATATATACTAGTATCAACACCTTTTAATGAGGATTTGGAATTGGAATTTGTTAAATGTCCCAAATGCAGAACAGAATTTAATTCCTCTCATCATAAGTGGAGTTTTACGGAGGAGAGAATTAGAGGTCTCTTTGATGATATGGGCTATGATTGCATAGGTGTTGAGTATATATCAAAGAGGAACATCTATTTACCTATAGATCACAAGAAAATTAAGGCTGTTAGAGAGTACCCAGATACAGTATGTCCTGTGTGTGGGTATGAAATCAAAGGAGAGACTAAGTCAGGTAGTATTACAACAGGTGACTTAAAGGACAAGGCCATTATAAGGTTAGTTAAGAAGATATTGCCTAAGAGAGAAACTTATAAGTGGATAGTGGGGTTATATAAAAGTTATATAAGATAAGTACCTAAGTTTTTCGAGAAAGATTATGCCAACTATAGTGCTAGCGGATCAGCAGGAAAAAATCATAGCCGAATTTAGGGAGAAAGTTTCTAGGGGAATTTACAAGATGGAATCTAATCCTTGTCTATGTGGCGCTTCAAATGATGTCATAATTTCAGAGAAGGATCGCTATGGTATTGATTTGACGACAGTTCTTTGTAAAAATTGTGGTCTTCTCCGCTCTGACCCATACTATACTGACGATACTCTAAATAAATTTTATAATAACGAATTCCCTCGATTATATAGATTTTCTAAGACAAAAGAGAGCTTATTCCAGGATGAAATAATAAGGGGGAAGTTGATTAAGGATTATATAGAGAAAAAAACATGTATAAATGTAAAGAATAAGAAAGTGTATGAGGTTGGTTGTGGAGCTGCAGGAGCATTGAAGGTCTTTAAGGATTCTGGTGCGGATGTTCTCGGTTGTGATTATGGTCGAAAGTATCTCTCCATTGCTAAGCAGCATGAGATTATGGTTCTAGAAGGTGGTATTGAGGTGTTAGAGGGGAAAGGTACGGCGGATATAATAATATTGAATCACGTTCTTGAGCATATGAAGAACCCCAAAGAGGATCTGAAGAAGTTGAGTAAGTTCGTCAGGGAGGGAGGGATTGTCTATATATCTGTGCCTGGGCTCAACACTCATCATAAAACATATGGAAGTATAAGAAATTATATACAAAATGCACATGTTTGGCATTTTACACTAAACACCTTAACCGCCTTAATGGCCTCTCTTGGGTTTACTAAATTATGTGGAGATGAGAAAATAAGAGCTATATATCAGAAGGGCAATCAGAGTTTAGTAAAAAGCAATTATAAATGGTTTCTCCCATTTCTTTATTTAAAACTCTCTTATAAGCTACCATTTATTTTTAATCTCTACTCAAAACTTTATCAGGGACACAAGAAAGTATATAAAAGTTTTTCAAATAGGTTATCGTTGTAAAAAATGATATCCTGTATTAGTTTATAAAGACATATAAAATGCTAGTCATAGACTTCATAAAAACAATAGCAAAGAAAACACCATTAGTTCATCCTTTATATTCTACATCTCTCTCTCATATAGCATACTGGAAGAACAAAGGAATGCTCTTGCGAAACAAAAAATATAAAGATTCATACCAAGGGAAGAGGTGCTTTATTTTAGGTAATGGACCATCATTAAAGAAGCACGATCTTAGTCTTTTAGAAGACGAGTATGTTTTTACAGTAAATAGTATGGTTGCAGCGAAGGAATTTGATATTGTCAGGCCAGATTTCCATGTTGTGGTGGATTCTGCGAGGTTTGATGAAAATAATGAACTTTATCATGGGCAGATGGAAGATTTAGCAAACAAAGATAATAAGCCTGTTTGTATTTTCTCTGCTCGATTTAGAGACTACATCGAGAAATATGGTTTTAATAAATCTCTAGAGATAATTTATGTTCATTCAAAGCCTTCTATAAGGAAAGTAAGGAACATAGATTTAACTAAGAAGATACCCCCATATCAAAACGTTATAAACGTTGCGTTATACACGGCAATGTATTTAGGATTTTCGGAGATGTATCTTATCGGTTGTGATATGACGGGATTTATAACAATATACGATGGAGAGGATGTCTCCTATGGGGGTCATTTTTATGAAGACGAAAATCAGGAGGAGGTTGCATATATGAAAAAAGCTCACTCGGAGAGAAGCAATGAGTTTATGCTAAAGGCTTATGGCTTTGTCTTTGAATTGTTTAGATTGACTATGGATTATGCTATAAAGGATGGGAAGAAAATATTTAATGTTGGAATGGGGGGGGCGCTCGATGTATTCCCTAGAGTTAAATTTGAGGATTTGTTTGATGAGCAAGATAAATAAAGTTTTTTATAAGATCAAGGCAATTTTAAGGAAGAATTGTAGGATCGCTCTAACCGTGACCTTGTCAAAAGAGACTGTTTTAGAGGGATATAACAAGATATATAAAGGGGCGAAGATTGAGAGTAGTACTATAGGGCTGGGTTCCTATGTTGGAGTAGACTCTTTCCTCCCGTGTTCTAAGATTGGGAGATTTACCGCGATAGGACCTAGAGTCAGAATGGTGCGTGGTAGACACCCAACTTCAAATTTTGCATCCATCCATCCTTCCTTTTATTCTACAAGGGGACAAACAGGTTTTACTTTTGTTAAGAAGGATAAGTTTCAAGAATTCTCAGGGGGAGATTTTGCTGTAAATATCGGTAATGATGTTTGGATAGGTTCCGATGTGCTGATTCTCGAAGGAGTCATGATAGGTGATGGGGCTGTTATTGGTTCAGGTGCTGTAGTTTCTAAGGACATAAAGCCATACAGTATAAATGTTGGGAACCCAATAAAGCAAATAGGATCCAGATTCTCTGAAGAACAAGTCTTGGGTTTATTAAAATTGAAGTGGTGGGAAAAAGATATTGAATGGTTAAAGAAGAATGCTGAAAAATTTGAGAATGTCGAGAATCTGCTGGGTCGGGAGTATTAATTTTTAAATATGCAGCAATGTTATTAAACAATTTTGTAAACAAGTTTACTAAGATTATAGAATTCCCTTTCTCTGTTTTATCAATGCAAATTAAACAGAATGAATGCAAAAAATTAAAAGATAATATCTTGTTAGCAAAACTTAAATACAATGCTCCTAAATGCTACGACAGAGACTTTGAATATCCCTGGATGCTAAGAAATATTCATTTAAAAGAAGGAAAACTCCTGGACGTTGGTTCTACCATCGGCGAAATGCTAAGAGATTTACTTCCAGAAGGAGTAGATTTATATACTCTTAACTACAATAAACAGGCGAAAGTAAAGGGAATAAACCAAGTCCTAGGAGACATCAGGAATACTGAGTTCGAAGATAATACCTTTGACTATATCACTTGTATCTCTACCTTAGAACATATAGGAGTGGAGGGTAGATACGGAGTAAAGAAGGATTCTAAAGGAGATCTAAAAGCAATGAAGGAGATATATAGGATACTTAAACCAGGGGGGAGATTACTTGTGACAATACCGTATGGGGCGGAAGATGTTTTGCCAATTAATAAACTTTATAACAGAGAAAGAACTCAAAAACTTTTCGAAGGATATAAACTAGTTAGCGAAAAGTACCTCAAGTATAATAAAAAATACAAACTTTGGCTTAACGTAAGGGAGAAGGAGGCCGTTGACACTATATGGCAAAGAGACAAGTGGTATTCAATAGGATTATTCGTACTTGAGAAGTAAACACTTATGAAAGTTTATGTACTAATCCCAACAAGGAATAGAAAGGAACTTTTAGACAAGTGCCTAAGTTCTCTCGATAAACAAACGTACGAAGATTTTGAAGTTGTTGTAATAGATGATGGAAGCACGGATGGTACAGAGGAGGTTTTGCGGAAGCATAAGGTAACCGTCCTTCAAGGAGATGGTAATCTCTGGTGGACCGGAGCGATGCGAAAAGGTGTCGATTATGTCTTGTCAAAGTGTAGCGAAAATGAATATATACTCTTGCAGAATGATGACACTTATATGGAAAGTGATTTTATTGAGAACCTAATAAGAGACATAAAATCGAACCCGAAGAGCTTACTAGGTACTGCTGTTAAAGATTTTGAGACTAAAGAGTATCTTTACAATACCCACAGGTATAAAAAGTGTATCTTGCAACAAGTCGTTGTTAAGACGGACGAAGCTCTTATAGAGTCAGAGACCTTGAGTGGGAGGGGTACTCTTATACCAGTAGAAGTTTTCCAGAAGTTAGGAAACTTCTCTCGATTACTTCCACATTATGGCTCCGATTACGAGATTGCTTTTAGAGCGAAATCTAAAGGATATAAGCTTCTTATGAGTACAGATTCTGTTACGTACTCTACTAGTCAGAAACCAAGCTTGGCCAAGAGAATAAAGGCTCAAGAATATATGTCATTGAAAGATTTCTATTTGTTGTTTTTTTCCAGAAGGTCATACAATAATCTGTGGAGCTCAACTATTATAACGATCTTGCATTCTCCAGGATTTCGCAAGTTTTATGTTATTATTAGAATATATCTCTATGTTATTAAAGTATTATTAGTAGATTGTTTATTTAAGGGGATATTTAAGATAAGAAAGCCAAAAATGAAGATCAAGAGTCTAATTAGGAGGAAGATGTCATTTATTTTCAAACTAAATGATTTGCTTACAAAGCAAGAAAAGAGGAGATTTATTCTGGTTCTTGTAGTAGATGTCATGAGAGCAATCCTTCAAGCAGTTGGTATAGTTTCAATCCTCCCCTTTATGAATATTGTGATGGATCCTATGGTAATTGAAACTAATCAATATCTTAGTTACCTGTATGAGTTCTTTAATTTCTCAAGCCAGAATAGCTTCATTTTTGTTCTCGGACTATCGGTTCTTGCGCTTTTGGTGATTGGAAACCTTGTGTCCGTTTGGTCGATTAAGATGAAAACAAAGTTCGTTTGGGAATTAAACAGCAGGCTCTCGACTTCGCTTCTAAGAAAATATTTGTCTCTTCCTTATTCATACTTCTTGGACCATAATAGCTCTGATTTAGTGAAGAACATTCTAACGGAGGTAAATCTCTTATCTGGAGAGTTCCTAAATTCTATATTAACAGTTATAGAAGGGGCCGTAATATCTCTAGTTATTTTTGTAATGTTGCTGGTTGTAAACCCCACGATGACACTTACCACACTTCTTGTTTTAAGTATCATTTATCTTGTAATTTATCTTGTTTTCTCAAGAAGATTGAAGAGGGCTGGAAGAGAGAGAATTGCAGAGAACAGGGCAAGATTCAAGAGTGTTGGAGAGGCTATTGGTGGGATTAAATATACCAAGGTGTTAGGTAAAGAAAGTTATTTTATTAATGATTACTTGGTTCATGCTAAAAGGTTTTCTAAGTTACAGACATGGTACAGGGTAATAGGGAAAACACCCAGATATATTATGGAGATAGTTGCCTTCGGGGGCATAATTGGAGTTGTACTCTTCTTTATTCGCTCAGGAAAAATGAGTGATAATATTATTCCTCTGATAGGTCTCTTTGCCTTTGCAGGGTATAGGCTTTTACCTGCCTTGCAGAACGTATATGACTCTTTCACAGTTTTTAGATTTAATAGAGAAGTTCTGAACAAAATTCATTACGACATGAAAGAAGGTGCTCTGGAGGGTGTTGATGTTGATATCAGCGAGTCTAGAGTTGAGCCTCTGAAATTTGAAAGAGAGATCAAATTAAGTAATATTGATTTCTCTTATCAAGGGGATAGGAAGAAAGTGTTGAAGGATATCAATATAGAAATTAAGAAAGGGACCTCTGTTGGAATTGTCGGGACAACAGGCTCTGGTAAAACTACCTTGGTGGATGTTGTCATGGGGCTTCTGACACCTACCACTGGGGAGATATTTATAGATAAGACAAAAGTAGATTCTAATAATGTAAGGAATTGGCAAGCTAATTTAGGTTATGTCCCTCAGGATATCTTCCTGTCAGATAATTCGATAACTAAAAATATAGCTTTTGGTTACGAGGACGAGGATATAGATGTGGAACAGGTTAAGAAAGTTGCAGAGATGGCCAATATCCACGAGTTTATTGAGAACGAACTTCCAGATAAGTACGATACAATTATTGGAGAGAGGGGTGTTAGGTTAAGTGGTGGACAGAGACAGAGAATAGGTATTGCAAGGGCTTTGTATCATAATCCAGAAGTTTTAATTTTTGATGAGGCAACGAGCGCACTAGATAATGTTACAGAGAAGAGTGTTTTGGAGGCGATAGAGACAGTTTCTAAATTGAAAACTATGATTATTATTGCACACAGGTTAACAACGGTTGAGAACTGTGACATTGTTTATCTTATGGATGATGGGGAAGTGGTTGATAGTGGAACCTATCATGAGCTTGAAGCAGAGAACGAGATATTCAAGGAAATGTTAAAAGCTAGTACATAATTTTATATCCCTCCAAAATGGCCAAAAGGATAATACATTTGGGAGCGACCTCTGGGACTGAAACATATTTAAGAAAGTTCTTAAAAAAGTATTTTAGGCTTAAAGATGCTAGGCAATATGAATATCCCACTTTAAACTCAAGATGTAATGCTGGAGATAAAGCACTCATAGAAACATATAAGTACATCATTGAGGAGAAGCTTAATGCAGAACCTATATTTATGGTTTCCAAGAGAATTTTTGACGAGAGAGACTTAGATTTTATTAATAGCCATGATGCTTTAATCCTCGGTGGAGGGGGAATGTTTATACACGATTCTTTTCCGAACATATATTCTGATTGGTTATGGGGTGTTACCGAGGAGTTTATTAGTAAAATTAAAATCCCAATTTTTGTGTATTCTGTTGGTTATAACAAATTCAGGGGGCAGAGAGATTTTACCAAGCAGTTCGACAGGACAGTCACGGCCTTATTGGAGAATTCCCCTGCATTTGCTTTAAGGCATAATGGGGATGTAAGGAAATTAAAAAAACATATTCCAGAAAGACTAAAAGGGAAGGTTGAAATGAATTTCTGCCCCACGCTATGTTTTAACGAATACAACTGGAACTTGGAGTCATCACTAACAAATCGCAAGGTAGTATTTAGTCTGTCCGGAGATCGGTTAGGACATAGGCATGGAGATGTTTTTAAATATGTAGAGGAGATTAAGAAATTTAAGACCTATCTAGAGTCAAAGGGATATGAAGTTGTGTATTTTGTTCACTTGCGCACTGACAAGTGGATCTTAGAATTTATAAAGTTCGATACAGTAGTAGAACTGGATCACTCTTCAACGGAGGAGATCCTAAGGGAATATGCAAAAACAGATTATGTAGTCTCCGACAGGGGGCATGGACAGATGCTAGGCTTCAGTGTTGGGTGTAAAATAATTACGCCGATATCCCATGACAAATTGAAATTCTTTTTAGAAGATATTGGTTTAGAAAGGGTTGGTGTTGAGGAATCAGATCCCAATTTGCACCAGAAGTTAATTGGGATTTTTAATGATTTAGAAAAGGACGAAAAGTATAAAGATTTCTGGAAGAAGACCATGGCGGAGATACAGACTAGGAACGACGAATTTATTAAAAAAATTAAGAGGAATTTATAATTTAGTAATATATGCACCTAATAATAGATGCCACTACAACCCAAGACCAATTAGCCTATGCTGGTATAGGTCAATATACTAAGAACATAGTATGTACCCTTATAGAAAATTACCCTGATATAGATTTCAGCATACTTCTTTTTGCAGACAGAGCTACTACTCTCTGTGATGTCATCTACAAACACAAAAATGTAGAAATAGTAAACCTAGGTAAATACCAAATAAACGACTTTAAAAATGACCTCTGGTATTACACCAAAGTACTACCAAAGATAAAAGAAATAAAGAAAGAAAACAGCATATACTTCTGTCCATACTTCTGGAGAAACCTCCCTGTTAATGCACTTCCTACCGTCCTCTTCGTCCATGACATGAACCTAGCAATGTTTAATATGTATTCCCAGAAGTCAGTCTTCCATAACCTAATTAGAAGAATCCAATACTGGATGACAATGAATAAATCTCTTAAAACAAAACACATAATATGTAACTCTGAAACTACAAAACAAGATTATTTAAGATACTATCCCAAATACCCAGAACAAAACATAACAGTATCTTACCTAGGTGTAGACCTCGAAGAGAAAGAAGTATCTCTAGATAATGTTCTCCCTAAAGATTACAAACAAAGAGGTTACATAATATATATTGGAGGGGGAATTAACAAAACAAAAAATTCTAAAGGGGTAATATTAAGTTACATAGAATTTCTCAAATTACTAGGCAAAGAGAAAAAAGAATGTCCTTACTTAGTAATATCTGGAGGCATATTTGAAAAAGAAGAACTTAAAGAAGTACAAGAACTACATGATGTAGTTCAAGAAAACAATATACAAGACCTTGTTCTCTTTACAGGATTTTATGAAGACAAACAGAAATACTCTCTACTTAAAAACGCATTTGCATTCATACACCTATCCCTTTACGAGGGTTTTGGTTTTGCTCCAATAGAAGCACTAAGAGCTAAAGTCCCTGCAATATTACATAAAAACCCAGTATATGAAGAACTATTTAGTGAGGTAGGGATTATGGTAAATGGAGAAAATCATAAAGAAGTAGGAGAGAAAATCTTAGAGGTATATAGTAATCCAGAGAAATACAAGAGTAGAGTAGAGAAGGGGTATGAACTCTCTAAGAAATATACTTGGGACAAAGTAGCAGAGAGAACATATGAAGTTTTTGAAAAAGTTTCAAAAAGAACCAATAGGGGATCTTAAATAAAAATTTTAAATATTAAAAATGCTAGAAATAATAATTTACATAGTATCTGCAATATTTGCTCTCACAGGTTTAATACTAACTATCTTTAATTTCCCAGGTATATGGTTTGTATATATCTCCACAGTAATACTTGCTTTCTATACTGGTTTTGAAGAAATAAGTCCCCTGCTCCTAATCATTCTTTTTTTTGTAGCAGTCCTCTCTACCTTCATAGACAACATAGTAACGGCACTAGGTGCTAAAAAGATGGGAGGTAGCAAATGGGGAATGCTAGGAGCAATACTAGGAGGAATATTTGGTTTTATAATGGGCAACTTTATTGGTTTTGTATTAGGACCCTTGATAGGGGCTATCCTTTTTGAACTTATTTTTGCACATAAAGATCTAGATGAAAGTTTTAAATCTGGTATAGGGTCTTTAATAGGGGTCTTCTTAAGTATATTCTTAAAGATAGTAGTTAATGTAGTAATAATAGTATTTGTAATATCTAGATTCCTCTAGTTACCTAACAATCTTAACCACTCCCTCTGGCTTTCTATTAAGCACTTAAGAGTGAGTATTATGAAATCTGTATCATCAGTATGTGCCTTTTCTAAACTCTGCATATACTCAGGTCTAAGTACTGTTGGTATTATTGTTACATTATATTTATTCTGTAAAAGTATAAGGTTCATAATTAATCTCGCTATCCTACCATTTCCATCTACAAAAGGATGAATATTTACAAAATCCTTGTGTATTTTAGTTGCAGCAACTACAGGGTGTTCATTTTCTAAATACTCCTTAACATCCTTTTCGAATTTCTTCATTAACTTATCAATATCTTTAGGTTTAGGAAAGGAATGTTTAGAACCTGTTATGAGTATCTCAACCTTCCTGTATTTACCTGCGTTATCTGCATCTATCTTTTCATAAAAAAGCTTGTGTAACTCCTTAATGTCTTTAACAGTTACCCCCTTTTTAGAAACTAATGAAAACATATATTCATACGCCCTAGCATGACCCTGAGCTTCAAGATGGTCTCTGAGAGGTTTACCTCCAATCGTTAGACCTTCTTCAATTACAACCTTAGTCTCAGATTCTGTTAACGAGTTACCCTCTAAGGAGTTAGATGTATATGTTAATCCTATGAGGTAATAATTTTTAAGAAGTTGAATTCTTTTCTGTTTTAGAGGTCTTTTTCGGTTAATTTCATTTTGTAATTTATCTGCCTGTTTAAGAAGTTTTTGTATTTCAGAGGGATATTTTTGCATAGGATATTATACCATTTTAGGCTTACCAGTATTGCTTTGTTTTGGTATACTACATAAATTAAGATATCTCTTTAAGAAATATAAATTAGCATGATTAAAAAACTAGTTAAATACAAAAATACAGATAAGATTGTATTGACAGTAGTGTTAGCCATTTTTGCAACATTCTCTTTGTATTTAGCACTAAACCTTAGAATGGGAGTATCTCCTGATTCTTACTACCACCTAGAAGTCTCACAGGCATATTCTAAGACATTAGGAATACCAGAGAACACACCTAAGACATACCAATGGAGAGATATTACTAGAATCCCCTATTTATCTCTTTGGATAAATGGAAGGATATTAAATCTAAACGAAATGACTTTCAATTTTGATGAGGTAACGGTATTGCGTTTAAGTAATGTTTTAACTGCAGTAGGGACATTAATATTAGTGTATTTAATATCTAAGAAATTAATAAAGAATAAGTGGGGAGAGGTACTCCCTGTGTTTCTTTTGTCTAATACCCTGATGTTTGTATTTTTATCTTCTTCTATTAACTACGACAACCTTACGGTATTACTTTCTACTGCAGCGATATATTTCTTAGTTAGATTTTTACAAGAACCAAAGAAGTTATCTCATTCACTCTTTATTTTCATATTCCTTCTTCTAGGGACATTAACAAAAAATAGTGTACTCCCTCTAGCACTTGTTATATTTATTGTCTGGGTGGTCTTTATGTTTAAGAAGAAGATTTTAAAGAGGGAATATTTCGAGCAGTTTGTAACCCTACCAAATATTCTTCTAACAATTGGATTCTTTTTATTGGTGATATTAAATTTCGGTGTGTATGGTGTTAATATGATTACTTTTGGGAAGATAACTCCTAATTGCACACAAGTTTTAACATATGAGCAGTGTTTGGAGAATGGAGTGTTTGTTCGCAGTATGCATAAGATTCCAACCATATTCGAAGGTGGGATTATTGAAGGTGCTGAGTTAGTATTAAAAGGTGAGAGAATTAATCCTCTTTTCTACCTTCCTTACTGGACTGTTGAGATGTCTAAAAAAATTTTTGGAATTATGGGAGATAGGTCGTTGTTTATGAAGTATGAATATTTACCTTTTTACTTCTTCTTTTTCTTTGTTGGTTTGTATATGGGATTTAAGAACAAGAAGCGCTTATCTAAGGAAGACAAAGCATTAGGTTTTATTTTCCTCTCTTACATATTAGTTGTTGCCTACTATGTTAATTACAAGGCATATATGAGGACAGATTGGATGGACCTTGGTCTTCAAGGAAGATACATCTTTCCTGTACTAGGAATAGGGTATGTGCTTTTTAGTAAGTACTTTATGAAGATTAAGAATACTAAGATCTTTAATATTTTGCTAGGGACTTTAATCACTATTTTCTTACTAGGTAACTATGCCTACTTCTTTGCTAATGTTCCTACGGATTGGTTTATACCAGAACCAGAATGGATGGAAGAAGTTTTTGAAGAAGAAGCTGAGTTTATGGAAGTTCCTTTTGAATAAACAGATAAACATTTCCGAAAACATCTTCAACCACATACCTATCTTCGTTTCTAACATATGCCTTCTTAAACTGTATACCCTCAGGTACTAAAACTCTCCTTTTTACTTTCTTAAGAGGTGGTATCTGTTTTTTATTACCAGTATCAATATCTATACTGTAATAATTCTTTTCTAAAAAATCTAAAGCAGTTACAGCTATTATCCTCTCTTCATTTATCTTCAAAGGTCGAATAGTTTCAAAAAAATACAATTCTTTCTCTTCCTGATCTGGAATCTTCACTGTAAATTTAGTAGAAAATTCATCAGGAGAGGAAATTATGTAATGTTCAATATCACAGAAAATAATCTCGCCATTTTCTCCAATTCCAACAAATTGGTTTGGTTTCCTCTCTCCAACCTTTGTTTCTCTATTCTCAAGGATGTTGTATTCCAACAACTCATTTTCAAGTACAAAGAGGATTCTATTGTCATCTCTCCATATTACTTGCTGAGGATTTGTAACATTTGCTATCTCTCTAAAATCCCTCCTAAGTGTCAAACTCTCCAAATTCTCCTGTATAGAACTAGGTAGCAATGGAAGTATAAGACTCAACAGTGTTTCTATTATTTTCAGAGAAAAATCTTCTAACATTTTTGATTTTTTAATTTTAAGAAGTCAGTATTAGATTAAATCATCTCCCTGGATGAGGATTTTCTCCACTAAGTCTTGCAGGATTATATCTAGCACCTAAGGTTAGTACTTTGTTCCAATCTGCATCTATGTATGGAACAGGATTAGTATGAGATTTGTAACTGGAATTAAGCCTAGTTTCAAAATGGAGATGGTAAGCTAACTTTTGACAATTCCAAGCTCCAGTATTTCCACTTTTTGCAATAGTTTGTCCTTTTTTAACCAAGTCTCCAGTATTTACATACATATCTGCAAGATGAAAATATGTCGTATACATACCATTAGAATGTTTTACTTTTAGAAAATTTCCTCCAGACAAACACTCTCCATAGTAACTATCCCAACC
>CAYRDH010000004.1:0-30916 GCA_964423025.1 uncultured Candidatus Saccharibacteria bacterium
GGGGGGGGGGGGGGGGGGGGGTGGGGGGGGTTGGGGGTGGTGGGGGTGGTGGGGGTGGTGGTGGCGGAGGTGGCGGAGGTGGATCCCCAACCTTGAAGCTTGCGTGAGATAACTCACTGCAGACTTTGCCTTCAAGTGCTGTATTTCTGGAAACACTTCCGGTTTGCGTTCCGATACCTGAGAAAGTGAGGCATACCTGTCCATCTACAGTGTATGTGCCATCAGCTTCCATATATACCAAGTATCCACCTTGGGAATTGTCCTCGTTTCCGCCCTTTGCACAGATAGCCACGATAACCCGGCCTTCATCTGCTGTATAGGACAGAAAATTTGGATCCCCTGCTTCAACCTTATGCCAGTCCCCATCGTCAGGACATACATCCTGCGCTGAGACCCTTCCTACTCCTATCGGACCAATAAGCCCGAAAAGGAGGACCATCACTACAAATAAATGTAGTTTTTTCATCTTTTCCTCTCTTCGATTTGTAAAAGTGCTATTGTAAACCCTTTTGAAAAGAAATTTGCTAGCGACCAACTCGCAAAAATCTAGGATTTAACTTAAGGGTTATTATCCTCTATTTTTACTGGAATATCAATGTTTTAGGACTCCTCAGTCGGGACGGCATCTGCTAGAATTAGCTCTATGTCAAGAATAATTTCTGCCTCTTCACTTGCACTAAAAGTCCCTGTTTCCTCTACTTCCTGTATAACTTGTGTGCAAATTTCATCTGGGGAGGGTTCCTGAACCTTTGCTTCTATCATTACTTGTTCTGGGAAACTCTCCATAACGACTGGCTCAAAAGTGACAGTATAACAAGGATTTGGAAGTGTCCCTGTTACTTCATAGTCCCAAGTATTATCACCCATATATTCATATGTCAGAGTGAAATCATCATAAGGCATAGGCTCTGTTTCCTCCATAGGTGGCAATTCTTCAAGTTCGCCTTGGTCCTGATTCTCTGCCATTTCATTCTCTCTCTGTGTGTATAGGTAGTAGACTCCTCCACCTATAACTAATAACGCTAAGAATAACAAACCGAGACCGAGAACATTTTTCTTTTCCATTTTATTTAATATGAAAATTAAATTTATTTAGCTACCTTCTCTATAGGAAGGACCGGATGACCATTATGACTTTTTCTCTCTTTTACAGTAAATACTAGTAAAGCCCAACCTCCTGCAAGCATCATTAGTATTGAAACTCCTCTCATCGCCCAATCAAAGTAAACCGGACCTAAATTTGCAACATAGCCTATCACTGCACTAAATATTGCAGTTGAAAAACTAAGCATTGTTTCGTAGAAACCATAGAGGAAGCCTTCTTTGCCTCCATCTAGATTTAGCGCGAAAAGTTTTCTCCAGTTTGGTAAGTTAAAGGACACTCCAAGTCCGAATATGAATTGTAGGACATAGTATTGGTAAGCTTCCGTTATTATTGGGTAGAACAGGAAAGGTAGGCCCATTAAAACTATTCCAAGTGTAAGAAGAATGATCTCGTCTTTATCGTTTTTAATTTTGTCTGTTAACATTCCTATTGGCATTTGGAATATAGATCTTGTTAAGAAATATATCCCCGTCCCGATACCTACAAAGCTAGCTGTGTCAGCACCTAGTCTCTCCGAGAGGTATAGTGAAGTTAAGTTCGCAATAATGATGAAAGGTCCCCATACGAAACTGTCGGAGAGTGTTAGGTACAAAATAGACTTATTAAAATTCTTGAACATATCTTAACCATACAATGTTGGAATATATATTTCAATATGGTAAATTAAATGTAATATGAACCTTCTAGATTCAACATATTTACAAATATTCCTAGGATTACTTTCTGCCTTGGTTCTTTTTCTTTATGCGATAGAAAATCTCAGCAATGAATTACAAAATTTGGCATCTGAGAGATTCAGGGAGATTATCGGTAAGCTAGCAAGGAATAAGTATATAGGGACACTTGTGGGTGCAGTCTCCACTGCGGTAATCCACTCCTCTACCGCGGTTACAGTTATATCTGTAGTTTTGGTTAATACCGGAATTATCTCTTTTAGAAATAGTCTTGGAATAATATTTGGAAGTAATATAGGAACGACGATAACGGCTCAGTTGGCCTTACTTAATTCTCCTGCAATTGCCTCGATTCTTATAATCCTAGGATTTCTTTTAGGTTTAGCAAGTAAGAAGTTCAGGCTCATAAGTAAGCCAATCTTTTTCTTGGGACTTATTCTTTTTACTTTAAATCTACTATCCTCCAGTATTGGACCCTTGAAAGATAATCCTGAGGTTATGGAGATGTTTGGTAGCTTGTCTAGCCCACTCCTGGCTTATCTTGTAGGAGCTGGTTTTACAGTTTTGATACATTCTAGCTCAATAACTTCAGGGATTGTTGTGATCCTCGCTGTAGGTGGAGTCATTCCTATTGAAGTTGCTATTCCCTTGATACTCGGAGCTAACATAGGTTCAAGTGTTACTGCTTTAATCTCATCCATGAGGCTTAATCTTTATGCTAAGAGGGTTGGTGTTGCTAATTTCCTGTTCAATCTTATAGGAACAGTAGTGTTCATGATATTTCTAACACCCTACGTATCTTTCATCCAGCTCTTGGCAAATAATGTCGGTCAGCAAGCAGCCTTGGCCCATCTCTTTTTCAATCTCTTTAATACTGCAATATTCTTAATCTTCCTTAAACCATTCGAAAAATTAGTAATAGCTCTCGTAAAGGGTCAAGAGGAGGAGATTCTCTTTAGGACTAAGTATATTAATAGGGACAAGAAAGGTAACTTGGAGGAGAAGATGGAGGATATTAAAAAAGAGTTGGTCTACTCTATTGAAAATACAATTAAGATCTTCCAGAAGGCGATCGCTACTTTTTACAATCCTTCGAGAGTAACCTTTATGGAAATACATAAACTGGAGACATTAAATGACTTTTTGGATGATGAGATTACAGAAGAGATTGTTTCTCTTGCAGATTTTAAGCTATCTAAAAAGGAAGCTCAGAAGACAGTTACCTTGGTTAAGGTTTCAAATACGATAGAGCAGCTGGGGGATCTAGGTAACGATTTCTCAAAAGTTTTTGAAAGGATGCACGATCTTGGAATTGCTCCGGGGGATGTGAACATAGAGAAATTGACGGACATATATAATGAATTAATAAGATTGTTTAGGGAGATAGAACAGAGGATTGCAGATCCTAAGGAGGATGAATTGCAAGCTATTAAGCCAAGGGAGGAGGAGATATATGCTCAGATAAGGGAGGAATTTGATGCCCATGTTCATACTCTTCAGGAGAGTGAAAAATATAATGGGAGTGTATTTGTAGATGCGGTCTCGATAATAGAGCTAAGCGTCTCGAAGGTTAGAGATATTAGAAAACTTTTACTAAGGCAAGTCCGGGGATTTCCGGAATAATCAGAAGAGTTCAGTTAACTTCCTTATGTCATTAATTTCGACATATTTTTTATTTATGGGCTTTTGCTTGAATCTATGCCAGTTCCCTCTAGGAATGTATACAGCATGTATATCCAGTTTAAGAGCGGGATTAATATCTGTCCTCATAGAATTCCCAATCATGCAGAGATTCTCTTTACCATATTCCATTCTTAATTCCGAAAGAGGCTTGGATTTATCGTAGTCTTCGTAATGTACAACATCGAAGTATTTTATTAGCTTACTTACAGTTAACTTCCTTCTCTGTTGAACATCAGGCCCCAGTGTTATTATGTGCATTCTGTAGCCCTTTGCTCTCAGGTGTGTGATAGTTTCTATCACTCCAGGTATTACAAAGTAAGGGGGATCATAGTTCGAGATAATTAATGCCTCTATCAGTTTTTTGGTATGATCTCTAATGGGCAAACCAATATCTTTCGCATACCATTCGTAGGCCTTTACCCAGGCATTAACTATACGATCCGAGGTGTATAATTTCTTCTTCGGCCATGTGTCCCATGTTTCGTTCTCTATCTCTCTTGCTTTCTTAAGGAGGTCATCTATTTGGGGTGTTCTAGTTTCCAGGGAATTAATTATTGCCTTGATACACTCACAGAAAGTTAGCTCAAATTTATAGTTGTCGTCGATTAGCGTATCATCTAAATCAAAACAGAGGAGCTTGTCCATTCTATTTTCCAATAATATTAACTTCTGGTTCTAATGTTATACCATATTCTTCTTCAACATCTTCTTGCATCTTCTTAATAAAGGTATAGATCTCCTTTCCAGTAGCTTCTTTATTAGAGACAACACACAACGCATGTTTCTCTGACACCCCTACATTCCCTTCCCACTTCCCTTTCCAACCTAGTTCGTCCAAGATTCTCCCTGCAGGAATTTTTACATAGTCATCGTCTGCAAATTCACCAGTGTTATTTGTATCGTATTTTAAATCTTCTACTGGATAAAACTGTAAATCCTCTACTTTTTCTGCCAACTCTTTATATTTCTTAAACGGGATGTGGGGGTTTTTAAAAAAACTACCACAAGTCCCAAACTCTTCCACACTAGGAAGTCTCTTAGTCCTTTGTCTAATAACTGCTTCCATTACATCATGAATACTGTAAGGCTCCTTTGCAAATGACTCAAGTTCTCCAGCTAAGGAACCATATCTTCCACCTCTCTCATGGTAGCTTAATTCAAACTCTTTGCTGTTTTTTTCAAGTTTAAATGTGGCAGATGTAATTAAGTATTTTTCTTTCCATTCCTTCTTGAATTTACTATCCCTATATGTGTAACCACATTCTTCTTTTGCAAGTTCTTCGCTCTCTAAAGTCTCTAAGTTGATTACTTCGACTGTTTGTATGCTCGTAGATATATTGTGACCATAGCATGCTATGTTCTCTCTTACAGCCCCTCCTACGGTCCCAGGGACCATTACCATGTTCTCTATCCCAGCCCAGTTATTCTTTACGGTGTATCTCACGAAATCATCCCAGTTCTCTCCTGCATATGCCTTGATGTACACCTCTCTGTCATTCTCTTTTATTTTTTCTGTCCCCAGTAGTTCTACTTTCAATGTTAATCCATCCCAATCATCTATTAGGAGGGTATTACTTCCTCCTCCAAGGATTAGGATTCTTTCATTAGGATATTTCTTTAATGTCTCCTTCAGTTCATCTACGCTTTTTATCTCTGCGAAATATTTTGTTTTAACATTAACACCAAAGGTGTTGTGATTTTTAAGGAAGTGATTCTCTTTTACTTTCATAACAATATATTAGCAGAATGTGCTTAAATTTACAGTACTATACTATGGGGTAATATGGGTGGTATAATATACTCTTGTTCTATAAAAATTCTACCTTAAGGAAGGAGATGAAATGATTCAAAATAGTGAGACTTTCTACACTATTACATTTGTTCTTTTTATGGCTATCTTGGTTGGATTAGGTATAGCTCTTCTTACTTTTATCCTTCTTTGGATTCACTCTGAAATCTCTTATCGAAAGAGAATGAAACCACTTAACGAAGCCGTTGAGAGACAGAGGAAAGAAGCAGAAGAAAAAAGAAAACGAATGTTTAGTTCATAGATATATAGAACAAAAAGAGGGTTCTGGTTGTGCAATATGCATTTTCAAAAACAACCAGATCCCTCCGTTTTATCCTAAGAGTTCCCCAATAGATTGTCGTCTATTTATTCTATAGATAATTTCTGCAAAATAATTAGAGATAGTTACTTCTTTGAACCAAGGATTTTCTTTCAAAAATTCTTTACTATGATATGTCGCATCTGTAGCAATTACTTTTTGTAATTTTTCTTTTTCGTAAAGTTTTTTAAATTCTTTAACAGAGTCTCCATTAAAAAGAGCTAAGGTAGAGACTGCTGTAATACTCTTGGCTTTTAACTTTTTTGCCTCCTCTATTGTTTTAATAAGGGTTCCTCCGGTATCTATCATGTCGTCAATGATATATACATCCTTTCCCTCTATCTCTCCTAGGATATTAATACTCTCTACACAGTTTTTCTTTCTGTAATCTCTTTTTTTGTAAGCAAAGGCTATATCTGTTCTTAATTGTTGGGCATAGTAATTAGCTCTTTTAGAACCACCTAGGTCTGTTGGCATAATTACACTCTTTTTTGGGTTTTTAATAAGTTTATTCAGGTATGGTTTAAGGACATAACCTCCTTTTAGGTTGTCTATCTTTGCCTTCCTAAAGAATCCTTGTATAGCACTATTATGTAAATCTATTGTTATTAAATGATCTACACCCATATCTCCTTCTAATTCCCAGGCTACTCTAGCTGCTGTTATTCCATCTCTTCCATCTTGTTTGTCTTGTCTGGCATATGGGTAAGATGGTAGGACGGCTGTTATTCTTTCAGCATCACATCTTCTACAGGCATCTATGGTTGTATAGAGTGCTCTGAGGTTTTGGTCTACTGTTAAGCCTTCTGTATGGTTTTCTACGTCTTGAATAATATATACCTCTCTTCCTCGGATGCTTTCATCTATGACGGTTTTTATCTCTGTGTTTGCAAATTCTATCTGTTTAGCCTCTATGAGGTGTATTTCTCTAGTGGTTCTTTTAGAAAGGCTTTTTACTATTTTCCTTGCTAATGGTATGCCAGATTGGCATGTAATTATAGAGAAAGGGGCTCTTGGATTCATTTTCATTTTTACAATGTAATACTCTTTATACTACTCTACTGGAATGGTTTTGTAAAAGGGTAAAAAGGCCTGATAGTATTTGACTATATGCTCTTGAAGTCCTATAATTACAATACTTTTAACCATTCTTTAATTTTTAAGAAGGTCATAAAACATTAATTTATAATTTTTATATAAATATGAAAGGGAAATATTTGTTCCTTTTGATATTGCCCCTACTTGTATTTGCTGCTTTATTGCTTTCTCCTTTAGGTGTTGGCGCACAAGAAGTTGAGTACGACCACAAGATAGATATTTGTCATGCCACTTCATCTTACACCAATCCTTACACGATAAATAATGTAGATAAGAATTCTACAGTTGGTGGTCATGGAGATCACAAAGGTGATGTTTGGTACAATGGAATAGCTCCAAGATCATGGGGAGATATTATTCCTCCATTTGATTATTATGAGTGTCCAACTGAAAGAGAGGTTTATAGCTCAGAATATTGTGAGATCAATGATTTCTGTGAGCATGCTAATAAATGTGCAGAACCTACCCGAGAACATTATTCAGGAATGAACTGGTCTCCCCAAGGAATAGCAATCTATGAAAACGATTGTGAAGTTTCGGATCCATACGAGAACTGCTCAAGTACAGTGAGAGAATTTGGAGAATGGAGCGACTGGATGGTCAACCCAGAAGATGAAACTGAAGAGTACAGAGAGAGAGAAGCTTGGGCAGTTGATGCTTATGACGAGAGTATCCAATGTACCAGGCCTGTGATTCAGATGGAAACAAGATATAAAGAATGTTCTAGGACAGTAAGGGTCTTTGGGGAGTGGAGTGCTTGGATGATAGACCCAGAAGATGAGACCCAAGAATATAGAGAAAGGGAAGGATGGGCTGCTGACTCACAAGATAACACTGTAGTCTGTGCAGGACCAGTAACTTTGACAGAGGCAAGAGATATAGAAATCCCAGAGGAACCAGAAGAACCTGAAACTCCCGACAATGGAGATGAAGGAGACAACGGAGATGAGGGAGAGGTTCTCTCAGTCTCAACTGGCCCAGAAGAAGCAGGTGTTGTATTAGCAGAAACAGGTGCTACAAGTAACATATTAGTATATGTTATCCAAGCAATACTAACCCTAAGTACAATATTTAGTGGAATCTTTTTCTCAAAAAAATATATAATGTAATATATGCCTAAGATATATTACATAGTAGCAATGACAGTGCTCTTCGTGAGCACTGTTTTGTTTACAGCCTTCGTATTCGTTCCAACAGTCCAACCATACGAAGTAGTAAGCGTAGAAATAGAGGACATCCCCCAAGAAACTGAACAAGACGTTGAAGAAGAAGAAACACCCCCTACCCTCTTAGAATTGTGGTCCATGGAACAGAACACAACCAAAATAATGGAAGCTCAAATATTAAATAGAGAGCTACCATCTAATTGGGATGGCAAGAAAATATATTTCAAATATACCTACATAGGAGAATATTCCCCACAAGCACAAGAACTTTTAGACCAACTACTACTAGATGAATATAAATGGCAAAAACAATTAGACGCAGAGGGTAATGTAGTCATGGGAGGAATAATATTGTCTAAAGATGGTACATACCAACTACACACACATAACACCTTTACAAAAGCAGAAAGGTTTTTCCTTTTAGGAGATCTTCTAGACAGATACCACACAGATGGTGGCCTAGAGGGAATGCGAGTTAAGTTTGGGGATGCAATGTTAGAAAACATTTGGGAAAAGGAAATAGAAGTCCTCGAGGGAGGAAAAGTTCCCTATGCTGACTTAATAATCTCTACCTGTTTAGAAAGATATGGAGACAGAAGATTAGTAAGTGGTTGGAACATAGTCCAAGAGTAAGATATAATAACCAAAATGAACCAGATAGAGTTTGAACACTCTGCCCCACTACTAGAATATCTTCAACAGAGAGAGATTAAAACTGTCGCCTTTGACATCGACAACACTGTGCTGGACACAGGAGGACAATTCCACGAAACACTCTATGCCCTAGGCTTAGAAATATCCCAAGAACTGCCAGTAGAAATAGCTCCACACTACCACGAAGAAATTAGCAGGCAATTAGAAGCCGAAGTCTATGCTGTATATTACAAAAACAAAAGGAAACCTGTTTTAATAGGAAGACAGTATGAACAAGCTCTAGAAGTTTACCTAAGGGACCTTTCCATGGGAGATATTACAGAACAGATGAGAGAAAGAATAAATTTCTATGAACAAAGACACTACACAAGCTCACCCAAAGTATATTCTTCCACAAAAGAGATACTGGAATTAATATTATCTTCAGAAAGAGAAATAGTATTTAATTCTCACGCTCAAGACGATTGGACCCAGATAAAAATCCAATACATAGCATCGCTTATAGAACAGAGAGAGACCTTCCCATATGTAGCAGTCCCAATAGATGAAAATAAGGATACTGAAAGTTGGTTAGAGGCATATTCTAAAGTAGAAACTGAACCTCAAAACACTCTTACAGTTGGAGATAACTTCAACGCAGATATAATCCCTGCGATAGCAGCTGGATGTAAGGCTGTAGTTTGGATAAACCCAAGAGGATATGAACTCCCAGAGGATTTTGTTCTCCCAGAAGATATAGACCTGTTTATAATAGAAAACATTAGTAAACTAAGAGAGCTAGATATAAACTCTAGGTACTCTCTCACTAATACCAGTGAGTAAGGTATAAGGTGATCTTATAGATCCTTCACACAAGTCCCACAGAGAGATATTCTCTCCAAAAAGTTCCACTTCATCTCCGACATAAGCTTCTCCACCGCCAATATCTACCATACACTGATCCATACAGACCTTCCCTACTATTGGATAAACCTCATTGTTTAGAAAAACGGATGCAATATTTGACAATTCTATTGGATACCCATCTGCATAGCCCACTGGCAAAGTAACAATCCTCGTCCTTTTCTTTGTAATATGTGTTTGGTTGTACCCAACAGGACAATCCTTTTCTAGAACCTTAAAGTAAGAAATTACTGTTTTAAAACTCATAACTGGTTTTAACTTTCTCTGGACTCTTGGATTATCTGAATAACCATAAAGTAAAAGTCCAACCCTGGCCATATCATTAAGAAACTCCCCAGAATAATTTGCTACAGTACTACTATTGGCAGTATGTATAAGTAGATTCTTAGTATCTATATATTTAGAGAAGGATTCTAAGACTTTCTTGAATCTCTCATTCTGTTTTTTGGTGAATTTCTTATCTGTATCTGCACTTGAGAAATGTGTATATATGCCAACTATCTCTATATTATCTAACAGGTTGGATTTAAACAACTCTTCAAAAAATCTCTCTACCCTATCCCATTGAACACCTATTCTGCCCATCCCAGTATCTATCTTTATATGTACCCTTGCCTTCTTCTTAAGAGCTTTAGCTCTCTTAGAAATGGAGGTTATCTTCTCTAAGGAGGATCCTGTTATCTCAATATCGTTGATAATGTAATCATCTATCTGTTCTTTGTGTATAGCACCTAGAACAAGTATTGGAGAGTTAATGTCATTATTTCTAAGAATGAGAGCCTCTTCAACATAGGCAACTCCGAGGTAATCTACTTCATTTTCTAAAGCCTTTGAGATTTCGACCAAACCATGTCCATAAGCATTTGCCTTCACAACCCCCATAATCTTTCTTTTACCTATCAGAGATTTAGCTACCTTGAGATTATTTTCAAGATTGGCAAGATTAATAACTACTTTCGTTGGTCTGTTGTGAAAAAGTATATTGTCCATATTCTAAAATCTCTAGAGAAGTCCTTTTTACAATTTAAAAACTCTATACAAACCTGTTACTAAAGAACTAATCTGCTTTGAAGGTTAATAAAACACCATTTTAATATTATTGCTCACAATCTAAAGCATGTAAAGATATGCTAGGATTAAAAGTATAAATTATTAAAAATTTAAAATATGAGATATACAGGTACTGTTGTAAGAGGAATAAGAACACCTGTAATTAAGAGTGGAGATGATCTAGTGAGCATAGTACTAGATTCTATCCTTAGAGCTTCCAAGGGAGAAAAGTTTGACTTAAAAGATGGAGACATCATTGGTATAACAGAGGCGGTAGTTTCTATTTCTCAAAGAAATTATGTTACTGCAGAGGAAGTTGCGATGGAAGTTACGAAGAAATTTCCAACAGATGAAATTGCTTTAGTCCGCCCTATTTTAAGTAGGAATAGATTCTCTTTAATTTTGGAATCTATAGCGAAAGTTTATGATAAAGTCCATATCCTCTTAAGTTATCCTGCAGATGAGGTTGGGAATCACTTAATGGATCCAGACAAGATGTATGACTTAGGATTAAACCCCTACTCTGATTCTTTCGGAGAGACTAAGTATAGGAATTTATTTGGAGAAGAAGTTAAGCATAGATTTACTGGTGTGGACTATGTTAAGTATTACAAGAGCTTAGGAGATGATAATGTAAAAATATATTTCTCTAACGACCCTAAATTTATTCTTAAGTACACTAAAAATGTTCTAGCCTGTGATATTCATACTAGAGCAAGAACGAAGAAGATATTAAAAGATAATGGTGGAGAGATTGTTTATGGCTTGGATGATATCTGTAACAGGAAGAATAATAAAAGGGGCTACAATAAAGACTATGGTCTTTTAGGTTCTAATAAGGTTACAGAAGACAAATTAAAACTCTTCCCAAGGGATGGAGATGAATTTGTTCTAGAGGTGCAGAAGAGGTTCAAGAAAGAAACAGGGAAGAATGTAGAGGTTTTAATTTATGGAGACGGAGCTTTTAAAGATCCTGTTGGGAAGATATGGGAATTAGCAGATCCTGTCGTTTCTCCCGGTTTTACACCAGGTTTGAAAGGTAGGCCTAAGGAGGTTAAATTAAAATATGTTTCTGAGAACTGGGATGAGACAGGTAATCTGGATGAATATGTTAAAAGTGTAATAAAGGAAAAGAATACTAAGAAGTACCAAGTAGAGAAATCTTTGGGAACAACTCCAAGGCAGATTCCAGATCTTTTGGGAAGTCTTTGTGACTTAACAACAGGTAGTGGAGATAAGGGAACGCCGGTTGTTCTAATACAAGGGTACTTTGATGATTACACAGTAGAATAATACCTTTCAGAAATTCTTTGGTGTTGGTATACTTTATACTAGATTCTAACTTTACGTCTCAAGTTACCAGATGAACAATATAGAAAGGAAGGTTTTTAATGGATTAGTTGCTACTAGTATGATGGGAGGGGCTCTAGCAGGTTGTGCTCCTGCTAAGACGCCAGATAATCCAAATACAGATATTGATAGGAATCCCCCACAGACACAGACTCTTACGCAGGAAGAGATGGATGAAATACAAGGCAGTACCCAAGAAGAACAAGATATCTTTATTAACACAGAGCCATCTCTCGGGGCAGAGAGCTTTGATGAAGAAGCTGCGATGGCAGATATTACTGCCGAAATAACAGATGAAGAGATTGCACAAATTGCTGCCGAACAGG
The DNA here is from genome assembly GCA_964423025.1 of uncultured Candidatus Saccharibacteria bacterium. GTDB lineage: Bacteria > Patescibacteriota > Dojkabacteria > SC72 > SC72 > UBA2177. The sequence continues at coordinate 12,118 of CAYRDH010000004.1, forward strand.
AAGAAAAAAGATTCAACTATTCCATTTTGGATATAAGAACTTGGAATGACTATGAGGTAGGAGATATTGAGAAGAAATCCCCAGGCTATGTTGTAGAGATAGAGAATCCTACGTCCCTTTTTGTTATGCCTCTTAGAAATGATGAATTTTTGGACGAAAACAGAGAGGTCGAGGAAATTGTAGTAGACAGAGGCATGGTATTTGAGGTTGCTGAAGTAAGGAAATTAGTAGGTCCTGAAGGAGAGGAAATAGAGGTTGGTTTACTTGCTAATACTTATGGTGCGAAGGCTGTAGTAGCAATTGTTATGGAGGGAAGAGATGGCTCAGGAGAGGAGAGAACTTTCACTAAGGAAAGTGAATCCACTGAGAGTGCTGTAGCATATGTTACGTTAGCAGATAGTATATATCCCAATAAGGTTTACAATACTTTCAATGCTCTTCTAAATATCTCGCAGTCTCAAGATGCTAATGGGATTTTAAATACAGAGAGAGAATATTCCTATTTAGAAATGATAGGCCTTTTAGATCCCAATAAGAGGTATGATTACCTTACTGGTTTAATGAGTTCAGGTACTGAATCTAGAGGCGGTGGTGTATGTGCTATGGCTACAGGGATTTCCTCTTTAGTTCATCAAGATCCAATGAATCAGATAGGCAGTCAATGGCATCATCCTACAAGATATTTCCAAGGACCATTTAGTATGTCCCCATATGTAGTTGATGCTACTGTTCAAGAAGTACTTGGTGGGCAGAGTTATGATTTTACATGGACTATGAGTAAGGACAGGTATCTTAAGATAGATACATACATAACTCCTTCTGGGGTCCCCTACTCTGAAACAGCCCAAGACGGTATAGGAGGCCAGTCAGATGTTAATGCAATATTTGTATTATCATTCACAGACCAATATCCAGAAGGCCAGACAGATAGATTACAAGAACAGATGAATGAATATGTAGCATTCAGGGAATCTCAACACACGGATACTTTTGAATCCTACGAAAGCTTCAATTACACTCTAAGTGAGGTCGAGAGTGCCGTTAATCTAATTTACAATAGAGAGGATTTGAGCTCTTTTGAAAGCGAATTTGAACAGAAAGAATATCTTCAGGACTTGTTAGCATTCCAGGAAGCAGTAAACAGTTATGAATGGGATCCTAACTATAGACTAGCAGATTATCTAAAGACAACGGAATGGTATACAAATTACAAAAATAATCCAAGCAGAAACCCTGAAGATTTAGATGTGGCTATTAGAATGATCTCCTATACCAACATTGAAGGAGAGCCTTTACAGTGTGTTACATATGCTGGAATCTTACCCCTACTCTATCCTGAATTAAATATTCAGAAGATAGGTGGCTCTGCAGTAAAAACTGCTGCCGAATTGGTAAGAAATGATTATGTGGCATATAACGGCTCTGTTGCAACTGGTTTCGGAGGCTTGCTTGTGGTTGGTAAAGGTCTAAGCATAGATAATTATCACGCAGAAGATCTCTTTGTCACAAGGACAGGTGTCGCTGGACATGTAGGTGCAATATTAGCGGAGACAACAGATGAGTTTGGCAACAAGTTGCTTCTAGTTACAGATGCTAATAGGTCCAGAGATGGAAAGATTAGATTCTTTGTAGTGGATGAAAATTCCGTAGACGATATTTTTGGTCCCGCATATAGATATATCATTAGATCAGCAGTGAACCATCAGAAGCTTGCTGATGCCAATAATTAAAGACTGCAAAAGGAAGACTCACCATACTCGCTTCAGGAGGTTAGGGGCTATATCTTTCTACTATCATAAGCCCAGTGTAAGAGTGCTTGTCTCTGTTTTTTCCTACAATCAAGATCTTTTGGGGCACAATTCTTTTTAACAGCTCCAACATGTCTTTTTATAGCTTTCCATCTTTTAATCTGTCTCTCATCTTCAGGGGGTATTCTTCTGCCCATGTAGTATCTACAATACCATTGGAACCATCCTCTAGGATCCTCATGGTATATCCATCCTTTCTTTTTCCAATGAGACAGGGGCATGCTTGCATCAATGCCAAAGTAATTCAGAGAGGGGTCTTTTTTCTCTGGAGAAAGCTTTGCATTTTTAAACCAGTCATCAGGAAATTCCTCTTTACAGTCTGTCATATATTTCCCACCAAATACTCCTAATTCAAGCATCTCCTTAGGAGTTAGCTCTGGTTTAAATTCTGGGTCAAAATTTTTACCAATAGGTTCAATTAGGTAATAGGTGTAGTTTGTTTGCATTTTGTCGTTTACAACAACTTTCTTTTGCATAGTGCAATTATACCTGATTGACTAGGTTAGCAACTATATTTAAGATCTGGTTTGTGTACTTAACTATATAGCAACCCTTCTATTCTGGAAGAACTTTAGGTAGAGAATAGGTAATATCCCAAATGTGTTAAATATGAATAAGAAAACAAACCATGTTTTTTCGCCATTCTGTGCTGCTTTCCATAATGCTATACCCTTCCAAACAGCTTCCCATATTACTAAGCAAACAATTAGAAAAGGTATCCAAGTAGGAATCGCAGTTGGTGTGAGCTCCCAGGTATTACATAGGGGTGTAGGTGCTGGTAATGATAAGGAATCCATATTAAATATCTTAAAAAATTAAATCCTAGGAGGAGTTACACCCCTCTGGTCACTATATTTACTTATCTTGTCTCCCACTATCGGTTCAGATAATTTTGCAAAAAGGTAAGTCCCTATCCTCTCCCCAGGGTGTAGGACAATATCAAATTTCCCTAAGTTCTTTATCTCTAAAACAGAAATTTCTGAACTAAATGGGACACCATCTAAAACAAGAGCTGTCAAATGAATAGTCATCCCTGCCCTAGCGTAAGTGGATCTTCCATCTAGCATTGTTATTATATCCCTATCTGTTCTAACACTCTGCTGAGTACAACCTAATACAAAATCATTAGGTTTAAGTATATAAGGTTCTTTGTTCAAATCATATTTATCATACTGTAGTTTCTTTGGTTTCCTGGTATCAAAGAGTTGTCCTTCCTCTGGAATAAGTAGCTCATCCCCTAGATTAACAGTAATTCCCTTCGTTTCAATATGTAAATTGCCTTGGACAATAATCTTTCCCTCGTGAATGTATCTACTTATTGTTTTATTTGACAGGAACATATCTTTTGGCAGTTAAGTGAATATATAAATATATACTATTTCTCCTTAAGATGTCCACAGGGTAGAGATTTTAATGTTAAAATTTTTAACAATTTGACAGTATACCTAATATATTGTAAATTTTACTCTTAGAGTGCAAATACTAAGAAAGAACAAAAAAGAAAATAATGAGATTAAGAATATAAAAGACCTAAAAGGTCTTTTTTTTTGCACCAAAGGTATGGTATCTGTATTTTCTAAAGGAAACATTTTTAAAAATATTCTTCTCCCAGTAATCCTATTCCTTCTCTTCGTCATTACCTGGGAACTTTTAATACAACACTTTAATGTACCTAAGAGAATACTTCCCAAACCAACAGATCTCTTAGATTTTATACAGAAAGAGTTCTTCTCTCGGAAAGTAACATTGTCACAAACTATTTTACTTAAATCCCTCTTCAGTTTTAGAGATGCTTTGATTGCATTTCTCATAGCGTTATTTATTGGAACTGGGATAGGAATATTCTTGTCGTTTAACAAAATAATATACGCTTCTTTCTCCCCTTTCTTCTTTCTCTTCCAGATAATCCCTACCCCTGCCCTCGCTCCTGTTCTCGCTGCTCTATTGGGGTATGGTCAAACAACCAAAATGGTCTTAATCGTTCTCTTCTTGCTCTTCCCGATAGCAATTGCAGTAAGAAATTCCCTCTTAAATATCCCGGAGGATTATGTTTTGTTATTTAAAACCTATACCAAAAAAGAAAGAGATACATTCAAATATCTTAAGTTGCCATCCCTCGTCCCACCAATCCTTTCAATAATGAAAGTTATAGCACCAGCAAGTGTAGTTGCAACCATTATAACGGAACTCCCCCTGTCTCTAAGGAATGGTATTGGAAAGGATATCTACAACTCCTTTAACAATATGCTAATTCCTAGAGTTTGGGTAAGTGTGTTACTAATATCTTTAATATCCCTGCTCTTTTTTAAGACGGTTTCTAGTTTAGAAAAATATATAAATAATAAATACAAATATGGAGAATACTAAAGCAATAGTAGTTAAAAATTTAGAGGCAACCTTCACAGATAATGGAGAGTGTCTAAAGGTTTTGGAGGATATAAATTTCGAACTCTCCAAAGGGAGTTTTACTTCAATAATTGGTCCCTCTGGATGTGGTAAATCTACACTCTTCAGATTGCTTAGTGGCCTTCCTATGCGAGATGCCTGTGAGGTAGATGGAAACATAAGGGTTATGGGTAGAAGTCCTGAAGTTGCATCAAGAGAGAGGGAAATAGGATTAATACTACAGAGACCTACCCTATTAGAATGGAGAGATGTTCATCATAATATTTCTTTGCCTCTGGAGATAATGGGTTACCCAAAAGAGAAGCAAGATAAGAAGGTGAAGAAATTTCTTAAGCTTCTAGATTTAGAGAAATATGCAAAATATAGACCAAGTGAACTTTCTGGGGGAATGCAACAGAAGGTCTCAATTGGCAGAGCTCTTGCCTATGATCCAGACATCTTACTTATGGATGAGCCTTTTGGAGCATTAGATGAGATAAACAGAAAAAAGATGAATGATGAGATTATAAGGGTTTGGCAAGAGACTAAGAAAACTATTCTTTTTATAACGCACAGCATAGATGAAGCCGTGTATCTTTCTCAGAGAGTAATTGTCTTGTCAAAGAAACCTTCCACTATACATAAGATTGTAAAAATAAAACTACCCTACCCCAGAAATAGAGAACAGAATAGCAGTGAATATTTTAAATATATTAAAGAAGTAAGGCAGTATTTAAATGATGCAACTTGTTAAGAAGAAAAATTCGGTTATATATATGCTCTTAAGCTTTTTAATCTTTCTATTCCTTTGGGAATTGTCTCTTACAATTTTTGATGTGTCTAAGACTGTTATTATCAGGCCAACCGTTATTATCCAGACCCTGGTTAGTGAATACGACATTATTCTGGAAGAAATGCTTTATACCGCAAAGGAGGTTCTTTTAGGATGGGGAATTGGAAATGCGGTAGGTATATTGACAGCGATATCTGTTTACAGAAATGAAGAATTTTCAAAGAAATTGTTAAATCTTTTTGTATTAGTTAATGCAGTTCCTCTAATAGCACTCTCTGCAATTCTGGGGGGGATCCTTGGAACAGGACTTGAACAAAAAGTTTTAATTGTCTCTTTGGTTGTTTTCTTTCCTACATTTCTAACAGCGCTCTCACAATTAAAAAATACAAGTAGAGATTCTTTAGATCTATTTCTTACTTATGCTGCAAAGGAGAGAGCGATTTTTAAATATCTAAGATTTCCAAGTTCAATCCCCGCAATATTAAATTGTATAAAGGTTAGTGTAATAACTGCAATGTTTACTGCAATAACAGCAGAGTTTTTTGGAGGGCATGGAGGGATAGGAATATTTATTCTTTCTAAAAAAGGTCTTTACAATCTTCCAATGGTTTGGGCCAGTATATTCTGCATCGCTATATTCGGAACAATATTTTACTTTTCTGTTGAGTTACTGCAAAGGAAATTAGTTACTTGGCAGAAAAGTTAGTACGTTCAATATATTTAAATTTTAATTTAATTAATATGGAAGAAGGAAAGTCTTCAAAAGGATTTATGATGATCCTTTTAATTGCGGTTGTGGGATTTGCATCCTACTTTCTGCTCTTTAATAATCCTAATCAGGGGGGAGAGGAAGGAGAGATGGACAGGGTTACTCTTCAGCTTAAGTGGATAGAACAAGCACAGTTTATGGGTTTTCTTGTAGCTAGGGAGATGGGTTACTATGAGGAGGAGAATATAGATATTGAGATTCTCCCAGGAGGAGTGGGGATAAATCCAGTGGATGTTCTTATTGCAGGGGATGCAGATGTGGCAGTTGCTTGGACAGGGAATGTTTTGCCAGCGATATCTCTAGGTGAAGATTTGGTGAATATTGGTCAGGGGATGCAGGCTTCTGGGATGAGATTGATGGCTTTAACAGAGAGTGATATAGAAGAACCTGGGGATATTGAAGGAAAAAAGATTGGAGTGTGGCCAGGAGGGAATGAGTTAGAGCCTTATGCTTTTATTGAGATGCAGGGATTAGATAGAGACCGAGACGTAGAACTGGTTAACCAGAATTTTGATATGAACCAGCTTTTAAATGGTGAAATAGGTTTGGCCTCAGCAATGATTTACAACGAGTATTGGTTACCAATAGAAGCAGGATACAGTGAGGATGATTTCGTCGTATTTGATATGGAGGAAGAAGGTGCTGGGATGTTGCAGGATGCTCTATTTGTAAAGAGGGAATTTCTAAATGAAAATGAAGATCTTTTAGTAAGATTTATGAGGGCGAGCATGAAGGGTTGGGAGTATGCTATAGAAGACCCAGAGAGGGCTGTAGACCTTATGAATTTGGATTTCACTGCTAATGAGGTAACTGCTAAGGATCATCAGATTAGAATGGCAGAGGAGACGGCGAAGTTATATAAGGCAGACGATGGTACAACTGAAGGATTGTTTTATATAAATACAACTAAACTACAACAGACAATAGATATTGCTACAGAATATATTGAGGAGGTAGAAGGTGTCCAAATGGACAATATCTATACTCTAGATATTTGGAGGGAGGCTATAAAATAATGGAGAACTTCATACTAGTAGATAACCCAGTAATCAAGAGAATCGGTCTAAAACTTCATGATGTTACTGTCGATTCCTCGGAGTATAGAGAGAACACAAGGCTTTTAGGCCTATACATGGGGATAGACCTGGCACAGAGAGGAGTCTTGCCCTTAAAGAAGAACAAAGTAACGACTCCTCTGGGAGAGATTGGGGCTGAGGTAGTAGATGAGGAAGGGGTTGGAATTGTAAATGTTCTTAGAGCTGGAACTTGTATGGCATTAGGTATGGGACAAGCTTTGCCGGACAGCTCCATAGCTTTTATAAGCGCTTGGAGGAAACAGAATGGCGAAGAGATTACTGCAGAGAGTGATTACAACCGTGGGGTTGAAGATCTGGCAGGGAAGTTTGTAATTCTGACAGACCCAGCATTGGCCTCGGGTTCCTCTCTTCTTGCATGCATAGAGCTAATCTATGAGAAGGTAAAAGTGCAGAAGATCATTGTCTGTTCTCTCCATGCTGCTAAGTTGGGGATAGCGAATATACATGAAGAATACCCAGAGATAGAAATATACTCAGTTTTTGGACCAGGGGAACTTAATGAAAAGTTCTACATAGTAGATGGCCCAGGAGATTGTGGTGACAGGTGTTTTAATACAGTTTAATGGGATTATTTTATATAAAGAAGAAAAAGCAATGAAGTTGCTAGTAAGTGCTTGTCTGCTGGGCCTTAATACCAGGTACGATGGACACAGCACTAAGGACGAAAATTTATTTAAGCTCTTAAACTCAAAAGAGATATTTTTCTTACCTCTCTGTGCTGAGCAACTTGGAGGTCTCCCTACCCCACGTCAGCCAGCGGAGATAGAGCAAGGTTATAGTGCAAAAGATGTTCTCAGGGGTAAGGCAAAAGTCTTTACAAGGGGGGGCAAGGATGTGACAGAAGAATACCTAAATGGTACAGGGCAGGTTCTAGAAATGTGTAAGAGATTTAACATAACGCATGCTTTCCTACAGGAGAGGAGTCCTTCTTGTGGATTTACTGTCGTTTACAGTGGTGACTTCTCTGGAAAGTTAATTCCTGGAAGAGGAATACTAACCCAGCTTCTTGTGGATAATCATATCGAGATAGTTAAGGATATAAAAGAGTTAAAAGCTCTTTTGAAATAGTTGCCTCTTGAATACTTTTGTAGCGCTGGCTTGAATGAATGGCGTTATTGTGAGATATTATAATATATATAAATTGTAACTTTTATTATCATGGGATATATCGATGATATTGAAGAGAAGACCTTAGATAATACTAACTTTAGACAAGTCCTATTTACTGGCAAGCACATGCAGCTAGTGGTTATGGCTCTTAAGCCAGGAGAAGACATTGGTGAAGAGATACACGACCATGTAGACCAATTCTTTAGAATAGAGCAAGGTGAAGCAAAGGTTATTATAGATGGTGAAGAAGCAATTCTTAAAGAGGATATGGTTGCAATTGTTCCTGCAGGAGCAAAGCACAACCTAATTAATACCTCTAATGTAGACTTGAAGCTTTACACAATATACGCACCACCTAACCATCCAGATGGAACTGTTCATAAGGACAAAGCAGAAGCCGAAGAATACGAGAAGGAGCACCACCACTAGAATTAAAGAGTAAGGTATAAATTAATATTTTCTCTACTAATATGGCAGGGAAGTTAGATGAACTAAAGGATAGAGCTTTAAAAGAGCTTAGAACCGATCAGGATTTAATCCTTCTTACAATCTTCTCAACCTTGTTAGCAGCTTTCGGGGTCAAGATAGCCAATGAGTATGTAATTATAGGGTCTATGCTTATCTCTCCACTCTTTAATCCAATACTCTCTATACTTGTTCCAATTTTTGCTAAAGAGAAGAAATCTTTTTGGAAGAGTCTTAAATCTCTGACCATTGTTCTGTTTCTCTCGTTTAGTGTTGCAATCTTATTCTGGTTAATTATTTACATGATTGGTGATTACGAAATTGTCTCAACAGGGATTTTCAAGATAAGCATGGACAACTTCTTGGTTGCAATAATTCTTGGGATGGTAGGTATGCTTCTCTGGATATGGCCGAAAGTTTACAATACAGGGGCTGGGGTGGCTATTGCTATCTCGTTAGTCCCCCCTATTGCCTATGCCACAATGTATCTTATTTATGGCCTCTATGACCTTTCTCTAAACTACTTTCTAGCTTTCCTTGTTAATCTTGCAGGAACATTAATAGGTGGCTCAATAGTTCTCTTCTTTTACAAGAGAGGGAATTACAAAACTAGGTTGTAGTATCCTCTCTACTTGCCTACTCTTTTTCTAGAACTTGTTCCAGAGATACTGATTTGTTATTTCATGATGGTAGAGAACCTCGGATTTCTTTATGGTTTTGCCTAGCTCCTTTGGAGACCTATTGGCCGCTGTTTCTTTTAGTTCCAGGTATCTCTCTTTGGCTTCCTCTCCTAGTAGTTCAGTTGTAAAATCACTAGACTTAAAGACTCTAATAGCATCATATATATTTGAAGGAAGGGTCTTTGTTCTGATTCTCTTCTTGTTATCCTTCTTTTCCTTCTCCCCTTCTAGTCCTGTTCTTAATAAGGTGTAGATTAAAAGGTAAGGATTTGTGTCTGGTGCCACGGATCGAACCTCTATCCTGGTTGAGTGCTCATTACCAATTGGGAGCCTAACTATTGAAGTTCTGTCGCTATGTGAATACTTTATTTTGTTTGGAGCTTCATAGTTAGGATCTAATCTTCTATATGAGTTAACGCTTGAGTTTAGTACCAAGCAGATCTCATTAGCATTTCCTAGTATCCTCTCGGTAAAGTCTAGTCCTTCTTTGGATATGGTCTTTGGGTTGCCCTTGTTGTAGAAAATATTTTTACCCTTTTTAGAAATGGAGATGTTTGTATGCATCCCACTTCCATTTATATCTGTGAGAGGCTTTGGTAGGAAGCAAGCCGTGCAGTCCATGTTTTCCGCAACCTGTCTAGCCATTAGTTTGTATAGCTGTATCTGGTCAGCAGCGTTGATAACATCTGCATATTTGTAATTTAATTCAAACTGAGAAGGAGCAACCTCAGGATGGTCTTTTTCATTCTCAAATCCAAGTGCTCTTTGAACTTCTGCAGTTGAATCTATGAATAATCTTAACTTGTCCTTTGGAAGTGAGTGATAGTAGCCTCCGGGAGAAACTAATTTAAACCCTTTCCTCTCTACATAGTGAGTCTCAGCATCTAGCCCTTCTAGTAGGAAGCCTTCGAGTTCCGCTCCAACATTTATCATGAAGTCCTTCTTCTCTAACTCCTCCATTAGCTTCTTCAACCTCGCTCTGAAGTCACAAGGATGAATTTTGTGGTCTTCTGTATATATGTCTGCAAACATTGCTATTTTGCCGGGTCCAAAGATACTTGAAGGTAACCAGTAAAAAGAGGCCCAATCCAGTTTAAGCCTAAGGTCGGATTCTGTCACATGGCTGAAACCTCTTACGGAGGAACCATCAAAGGTTAAATTGGAGTCGGAATCGAGTAGGTATTTTTTATCATAATCAAGCATGTGGAATCTTCCTTCCAAATCTGAAAAGAAAACAGTAACTGCTTTTATACCATCTTCTTTCTTAAGATAATCTTTGTATTTTCTCTCGATCTCTTTGGGGTCTAAGGCGGTTCTCTTGCTTCGTAATTTTTTAGCTTCAAGATTCTTCTCCTCCAGCTCTTTAAAAGAGAAAGAGAGGAAATTAGTTAGTTCTATATGCATGTTGTTTTGTATTTTATATTAAATATGTAAACAAATATCTTAAAAATATACACGGCTAGTATAGTAGTGTCAACTGTGTGCTAGTTATTCTTGTTGTGCAATTTTTCTCCAAAGAGTGTATAATCCCCTATGGAAAAAATGTCTCCAGAAATTGATTCCCTGCCCCCAATATATGAAGTCCCAAGGGAATTTTTTGTTTTAAAGCCTCCTTTAGATTTGGAGATGCACTCAATGAGAGAAGTTCATAGGTTGTGTACCCAAGAGTATTACAAGCACAAGAAGGGTTGTCCCAACTTTGGCTCTCGTGAAGGTTGCCCCCCTGGTCTTCAACATATAACAGAGATTTTAGATGTTTCTACCCTACACTTCTATTTTGTTAGATTTCATTTCCAGGAATACATATTACAGAAAATGGAGAGATCTCCTGGGTGGACAAACAGGGCCTATGCAAACCAAAGACATTGGCAGGGACATTTGAAATCACAGTTAGTTAATAGATGGGAGGAGGTTGACCAGTATAACTATCCAGGGTATACCTTACATTTGGAACCTGAATCCTATTGTAGAAATCCCGAAGCTCATGGAATAAATGTTATGCAAACTTTAGAGAATCATGGCTTTGAAACTGCATGGTGTGTTGAGAATGACCAGCATGAATTTGTTGAATTCCCCAAATATATGCACCAAGTCTTCATCTTTGGGAAGGAGCTTCCTCAGATTGACCAGGTATAGTCCTTGTGCTAGTCTTTTAATAGGTATTAAATAAATTTTTAATAATATCTAATGAAAAAGACCCTCTATATTGTTTTCGGCATTTTAGTATTAATAGCAGCAGCTTATTTAGGCTATGTTCTCTTTGATTCCTTAAATGCTCCTTCAGAGGAAGTTGATACTGAAACAGCAATTCAGCAAGCAGAAGAGAATCTTGATTGGGAGGCTGCATTTCCTACCATAGTTCCTAAGTATCCAGGGGGTAAGATTACAGAATTAGATATTGTTGCTTCTGAATATTCTATGTTTGATGACGAGGTGGCTGTAGTTGTTGAGAACACAACAAGAGAAGAGTTTGACATTTATATTGCGGATCTTCTTGAAGAAGGTTGGGTAAAAACATATGAAGGTGCAGAGGGAGATCCCTACAACCTCCAGATCTCTCTTGGTGAGAATAGAATTAGTACAAGTCTTAATGGAGAGGGAGTTCTTAGGTTAAGTTCTTATACTCAAGCAGAGTAGAAAAAGAAAATAGTGGTATTACAAACCAGTTAGAACCAGAATTTAAGGGAGCTATTCCCTATTATCCTCACAGAGATCCTAAGTTTATGGAATTCCTTTATGCCAGAGATAAGAGAGTTCAAGAACTCATGCCAGATATGCACCAAAGGGTTGTCCAAGCTTCAAGGGAAATTCTAAGAGTGGACCATTATGAATATATGAGGGATCACAACTTCCGAGTATATGTCTGTCCTGTTAGGGTGAAAGAGGGAGATGAATATGATCACCCTATCCTTCTTACATGTTGTCAGTGGGCAGAGTCTACACAAATGTTATATTGGCCAATGGAGATGATTCCTCTAACGAACGAAGAGAGGGGGCAAGTCTGGGAAGATTTTGTTAAGGATGATGAGCTTTATTACAACAGAATCAGGACTTCTAGTCTTTAATGTTCCATTAAGAGAATTTCTTTCTAAATATCTTCTTAAGAAGTAAGGAAACCACCATCTACTGGCAGGACTGCTCCCTGAACGTAACTTGCCATATCGCTTGAAAGGAATAAAACTACTTTTGCAATCTCATCTGGTATACCCCATCTTCCATTTGCTAATCTCTGTTTGAAATCATAACCTGTTTTCATCAGGCCAAACTTAGCTTTTGTAAGAGCCTCTTTTATTAAGAAGTTTGTTCCTGGTGTCTTGATAGCTCCAGGCAATATTACATTTGCTCTAAAACCCTGTCTACCATAATCTCGGGCAAGGGATCTTGTTAGTGCAATTACCCCAGCCTTACTTACTGTGTAATGTACTAAATCTTTTTTAAATGGAAGGATAGCTTCTATTGAAGAGAGGTTTACAATAGCTCCCCCCTTCTTTATTCTACTTCTAATAAAATTTTGACACATCCAGAACATAGAGTTCATATTTATATCTAAAGTTTTATCTAGATACTTCTCGTCTACTTCAAGATAGTCTTTGTTGGGATATATTCCGGCGTTGTTTATCAATATGTCAGGTGTATTCTCCTCTCCTAATTCCTCCCAGAAAGCATCAATCTCTTCCTTCTTTGAGAGGTCTATCTTAAATGTAGATATTTTGCTCACAATCGTGTCTTTATAATTATTTACAGATTCTTTTAGTTTGTCCAAATCTATGTCTAGTAATTGAAGGTTCGCACCAGCTTCTGCAAATCTTTTTGCAATGGCTTCTCCTATTCCTCCTGCACTCCCTGTTATTAAGACAGTCTTGCCCTCAAAGGATAGAATATCTTTAATTGGTTTTAATACTTTCATATTATTTTTTATATAAATTGTCATTAATATTCTATTCTTATTCCTTAATCTCGTCTACTATACAAATCGTTTTTGTTTTACTCTTAATTCCGTGTTTGATGCTAATATTTCTCTTTGGGACATTGAAATGTTCTGAGAGAATATCAATAACTGCAAAATTGGCTTTGTTATCTCTTGCGGGTTCTTTTGTGAATATTTTTATTTTTCCATCCTTCTCCTCTACCCTGTCTTTCTTACTTCTGGTTTTAACTATTACCTCTAAGTATTTCTCTTTCATCATCTCTAAGTATATAACTATTTGGTTTTATAAGTATAAAGATCCTTGTGAGGGTCCTCGTAGAGTAGTGTAGCCCTCCTCTATCATGTTCTCTGTAAACTCTTTTCTTTCACTAGCTGTAGAGTTAATGAGATTAAGATAGTTTCTAAGTATATTTCTTTTTAATCTCGTGTCTATGCTTATACCTTTATTTTCAATTTGGGAAATGAGGCTGTCCATATGTTCCTGTGTGAAGCCAAGATTTAGGCTTCCAACATTTGCGTTTAGGTCTGAAATGTTTTCTCTATTAAGCCCTTGGTGTTTAAAATAGAGAGAAGAATTGTATGCCTCTTCTATGGGGATATGTTTCCAACCTTTATCTTTTGTTGGAGCTGCTAGCGTAGCGTTAGGGAAATATCTTGGGATTGTTTTAGTGCAAGTAAGGCAGGTGAAAGATATTGGATTGGGGCTAAAGAAGAGTCCTCCGCTTTTAACAAATCTCCCAGCTACATAGAGATATGTTTCTTTATTTTTGTTATTTAGGTTGTAACCCAGTGATTCCGCGAGAGCAGCAGCTTGAAATTCAGCGTGATTAGCATACCCCTGTCTCTTGAAGTTCGTTTCCCCACCCATGTACATATTCCATCCAAGGCCAATAATAGTAGGTTTTCCTTCTAGGTTTTGCATAGCAAGAGCACCATAGGCCTCACTATTGGAAGAATTGAAATAAGACAGTTGTAGGCACAGATTATAGATTGGATCGTGGTAAAACCATCTGTTCTCTAATGATTTTTCTTTTTCTCTTTCTGGAGGGGCAAGCCAGAGTTCTTTCTCTAGCATATTGTGGAGATAATAGCATAATTAAAGCAAAAAAGCCTGTCAGCGAGGATCAAGAGGTGTCCCCCTCAGATATTTCTCATTAACAGGCTTGATTGCACTTATGGATTGGGACTTGTCTCCTTGTATTCGATAACATTTCTGTATTGGTGTAAGGCAGGTCTTTTCCATCCAGCAAGTCTTAGAGTATAAATACTGCCCTCTTGGATATTACTAAGTATATCTATGGAATTAAATTTGAGGAAAAATACATCATTTTCATTAGATATAATCTCAGGCTCTTTCATCCCATTTTCTAGGAAGATGAATTTGCAATTGTCTTCTTCAAAGATTATTTCCTGTATTTCCCCAGTTACAACGGCAGTTGTTCCTCTGTAGGATAGTCCATAGACTCCACCAATAAAGATTGTTGCTGTAAAGATGAGGAGAAGTGAACCAAATCCAAAATCTAGATATCTTCTCATGTTACTCCTTTCTGAGTAGTGAATTAATCTAGAAAAGTTTTTGAAAGTGCAATATTTTATATTATACATAAAGGAGGGATTCAGATCTAAAAATATCTCTCTGTGGTAGAATTAGAGAAGTAATTAAGTAAGTATTAACAGACATTTTTATGTATAACAGGCGTTCGAATAGCAATGATGTGGATGAAAGTTTGTCTTACTCTCAGAACTTTCTCCGCAAGCCACAGTTTGTATCTTCTCTAGTAGAAATATCTAGTATCAATGCGAAGGATACTGTGATTGAAATAGGTGCTGGTAAGGGTAGGATAACAGAACAACTTATGAAGAGAGCAGGTAAAGTGATTGCTATAGAATACGATGGGGAATTAGCTCGGCTTCTAAGAGATAAGTTCTCTGATGCTCCTAATGTAGAGGTAGTTGAGGCAGATTTTCTTAACTGGTCTCTGCCCGATTTCAGATACAAGGTTTTTTCCAATATCCCATTTGAATACACAAGTCGGATACTAGATAAGCTTCTTTTGTCCTCAAATCCCTCGGAAGACACATATTTAATAATGCAAGATTTAGCAGCTAAGAGATTTGTTGGGAAAGCTGCAGGAGGAGATGATTCTCAAGTTTCAATACTACTCCAACCGTTTTACTTGATGAATATTCTTAAGAGGATAGATAGGCGACAGTACATTCCGATGCCTAGTGTGGATACTGTTCTAGCACGTTTTGAAAAAAGGGAATCACCTCTTGTAGATCCTAAAGACACACAGGAATATAGGGATTTTGTAATCTATGGATATAACCAATGGAAGCCAACGATATTAGATGCTTTTAAAAATGTTTTTTCTTACAAGCAAACGAAGATTATTAAACGGAATTTAGATATTGATAAAAAGAAGCCTTCGGAGCTTGATGTGGAAGATTGGGTTGAATTATTTAAAACATATAAAAACTATGTCCCTGAGGACAAGAAAGCCTTGGTAAGAGATTCGGAGAAGAAGCTAGAGGAGAAGCAGAAGGGCATGGAGAAGGAGTACAGGACTAGGAAGTAGATATATAAAACAAAAAGCCTGCTATTGGGAGTGCGAAAAATCGCTAAACATCCTAATAACAGGCTAATTGCCCTCTTATCGGTCTAAGACCAGATATTAACCAGAGATTTTCTTACGATTCATTTAATCGTCATTGCTGCCGTTGGAGAACCAAATCATTCCGAGTACAAAACTCATAAGTAGTGTTCCCCAGAACCCAACATCAACGAACATCCAACCAGGTAACACTTGTTGAATAAACCAGAAGAGGAAGAATCCGATACCGGCCAAAACAAATGGCAGCAAGAAAATTCCTATTCCCAATGTTACAAGCACGAACATGCCATAGAGGATTGTTGCAATAAGCATCCCCAACCAAATGATTAGGGAGAGAATAAATAAGACCAGAATCTCATTCCAGACTGGGTCTGCGACCAATTGTTCTCCTGCTACGTCGATCCACCCTACTAGGGAGAAAAGCCATAGAACGATAATGGTCAGAAGCAATTTACCGAGTACTTTCATAAAATCTCCTTATCCTGCTCCTAGAAGAAGCATTAATACAGCCAATAGAACAAACTTCGTTGGGTTGGTAATTGATTCCGGCCCGACCGAATTTGCAAGTCCTGTCGCAATCCAGAGAGTAGTAGCTTCCAGTATTGGCCAGATTGCAACCAAGAATGCTATCCAGCAACCACAAGTGAAGCCAAATGCACTGGTCTCACCATATTGGCGACCAAATAACATTGCTAAAAAGGCTGCAAGTAAAACAACGGCTGCAAGGCCTAAACTGATGAAGAGAAAAACTCTCTCAATTCTGACAACTCTGTCTAGATAGATATCTAGACCTTGGACAAAGCTCAATCCCTCTGTTTCCCCCTTTGAAACAACCTGAATCAAAGCGATAATGAGACTAAGGTAGGTCATAACGGGTTTCTCCTTTCGAGAAAATCTCATAAGTTATTAAGGTGCAATATAAGAGGAATTATATCAAAAAGAAAAAGCAAAGACTATGGGATTAAGGTTGAGGGTCTATCACTATTGATTCTCATCAGAGTATAATCAAAAATATCCGGGGTATAGCTCAGATGGCTAGAGCGCTACGTTCGGGACGTAGAGGTCACCTGTTCAAGTCAGGTTACCCCGATTTATGATGTATAATCTAATATGAATGATTCAGATTTAAATAAAAATATTGAAGAATTAAATAAACTTCTTAAAAAGAGATTATCTTTTAGAAGAAATTTTCTCCTTTCAATTGTTTCTGGTATAGGTAGTGCCATAGGAGCTGTATTAATAGGAGGTCTTTTAGTTGGTTTAATTGCTTCAAATTTAGACAAGATACCTTTTGTTCAAGACTTACTCCCCACAGAACAGATAGAGGAATATATAAATAATTAAAATTTCTCTTAATAAGCCCTCAAAACTTGCACAAAATTTTTAATATGTAATAATTGTAATAATATAGTCTAGATAACTTGTTAAACAGACTTAAATGCCCAAAGAGAGGAAGTTTGAAAACCCCAAGACCGAATTTTTAAGAAGATTAGGTTCTTTCATTGTATCTCTTATACTTACTTTTCTTGCTTTTAATTATGGTTATGTTCAGGGTTTTACAAATGTTAGAACAGGTGTGTTCAACCCAATTTTCCAAGTACATAAGGATTATCTGATTTCAGAGCTGGATGATTCGTTAGTGAGAACTCTTCCCGTTACATATAGCAGATATGGATCTCTTGGAGAATTAGATCTGCAGATAGTATATCCACACAGCTGGGTTATTGTTGCAAGATCTCAGCAGAGAGACAGTCAAAATTCTTTAGAGGATGAAGTTCTTTATGAGCTTCGAGATTTTGACTCGGATGTCTCCTTACAGATAGAACTTTTAGATGTGGATTTCTCCAGAGCTGTTATGGCTGCTTCTACAGATGTGACTTTGACTCAGCAGATTTTAGATAGAGAGGTTATAACCTATGATATACCTGAACCTGGGGAAGAATCTTTTATAACGGTGTATAGGGAGCCAGAGAGTGATACAGAGGTCTCTTATGTACAGGGTATTAAATCACAGGCGAATCCTTCTGAAGAGCCTAAGAGGTTAGAGAACTTTATAATTTTCAATCATAGGTATGATAATAAAGAGAAGAGTAATATCCTTCTAACAGCAAAGATCTCTTTAGAGTTTGATGAGAATTTAACCGGTAAGGAAAAAGAAGAACTTTTGAAAATAACTGATGGAATAGTTGCTTCTCTAAGGCTTCTTTAAAATCAATAAACTGATTAATACTTAAACATGGATAAAAATCTCCCCAAGGCAAAACAACTTGTTCAAGAAAAGAAGGCATTTCTTTTTGACTTTGATGGCACCTTGGTCAATCTGGACAAATTAAATGTGGATTCTTTTAAGATTCTTTTTAAAGATGAATTCAACTTAGAATTTACAAGAGACGATTTTATGCAATATGTTTCTGGTAGAGGCTCCAAGGATGGAATTAAGATGTATCTAGAGACAAAGGGTGTAAAGGAATTTGACGTAGAGGATTTAAGTAACCAATTCAGTATAAAGAAAAGAGATTTAATAGAAAACCACCTAGAGGAAGAAGTTTTTCTAATCCCTGGTATAGATACTTTCTTAAAATATCTTTCGGAGAATGATAAGAGGATGGTTGTTGTTACTTCCTCTCATTACACCTATGTGAAGAAGATATTAAAATATTTTGGGTTATTTGGTTATTTTGAGAAGGTCTATGATAGGGGCACTGTAAATAAGGGCAAACCAAATGCAGAGATATTTTTGCAAGGCATAAAGTATACGGGTCTTGATACCGATGACTGTATTGCTTTTGAAGACTCTCTATTTGGTCTTAAGTCGGCCAAAGGTGCAGAGCTTTACACAGTAGGAATATTAAATGAAGGATGGAATGAGGACTTTGTTTACGATTTAGCAGATGTAGTTATCGAGAATTACGAAGAATTAATCTAATCCCCCTACCCTTTCTCTTGCATTACTTTTAGGTATACCAAAGTCTTGGTTCTCTACTTAGATATACAAGTCACTAATAACGTGCTATACTCCATCTTCGTTTAATGTAGATCTAACGAGATAAGTACCTTACGGTTTAAATATTATTTTCGGTTATCTATAAGAAACTGAAAATAAAATAAATAAGTACAACCGTGAGTCAATATCACAGAAATAATGGCGG
>CAYRDH010000005.1:0-9405 GCA_964423025.1 uncultured Candidatus Saccharibacteria bacterium
CCCCGACCATTATTCCCACTTATAAGATTATTTTCTGTTACCACCCCTTGTTATCTGTATTTGTAAAACTTCTTCTTTGTGCAATAATAAAGGATTAAAATAATCTCGGATAAAAATGGAAACAGAGAATAAAACAAAGATTTTAGATGTAAGCGAACCCAAAGAAAGCTTCTTTACTAGACTAAGCCTAAAATTAGCTGACATCTTCGGTAGTTTCCCTTCCCTTGTAATACATATAATTTTAATATTTCTTTGGCTTCATTATAAATTGGACATAGGGACATTGACATTAATACTTTCTATTGAGGCAATATTCCTCTCTTTATTTATCCTTACAGCTTCAAATATAGAGCTTCATCGAGATAGAAGAAACCATTCTAAAGATTTAAAAGTTGATCAGAAAACATTAAAAAGGTTAACAGAATTGCTAGAGATAGTTCATTCAATTGATGAACGAATTGGTGGGAAGGAAGAAATCTCTAACACAGAGGAAGTAATTCCAGAAGAAACCGAGGAGTAGAGATAGAATCTACTTTCTTATCTCTTAATACTGACAATCTTATCTATATCTAAGTGTGGTTTTGCTTTCTCTCCTACTACTGCACTTGCTGATATCCTTTCTTCTGTATTCCACGGAATTGGCCAGTTATATTCTAGGTTTCCTTCTTCGAGTGCTCTTAATCTCATTATTGGCTGTGCCCTTAGTGTTACAGTATCTCCTTTATGAATCTGGTTAAAGTCTTCCAAGTTCTTAAAAAGTCTCATGGTTTTGACATTTCCTCTCTTATCCCTAACTATTAGATTACAATATTCATTACCATCATTCTTTACACCATTGGACCTACTTACGACTGTTAGGTCCTCAAATTCAATCATGAGTCCAGGCATATTAACGCCATATGGATTGGTTTGCTTATACATATTTGCAGCAATTGTGTCTGCAACATCAAAAGTGTTTACATACTCTCTGTAATCACCCAGATATCCCCATCCTTCTTCTTCTAGGCTTTGTGCTGTTTTCTCTATAACCTCTTCAATCTTAACAATACCAGCATCCGGTTTTTCTATTTCATATTTGGAGAATATTGGGTCTAAGACTTCATGGAGCTTCTCTATTCCGCCTTTAACCTCCCATGTTCCACCTGCAGCCTCTGGATGTCCACCATGTGCTAGTATTTTTATTCCAGGGACTTCATTTATTGCCAAGCCCAATTGGACCATATCTGCAGCAACATTACCCTTAGCAGGTAATCTGAAAGACACACTGTATCTTCCTGGAGTACCATTTGTTTCTGCCTTCTCCTCAACTATAACCATCGTTGGTTTCTCATACCTACCTGCGAGTTGTCCTGCTATCAGGCCTCTAAGACCCTTTGTTGGGTCGACATATTTCCGACCTTCAAGCTTGGTTATTATTATTGGTTTCTCTAACTCTCCATGATCATTGTCTAAGTCCTTGGCGATCTGTTCAAAAAGTTCTTCCCTTCTCTCGATAGAGACCTCTTGAGCATACACTAGAGTGTGTCTATGCCTTCTTGTTGTTTCATTGTCAGATCTGCGGATACAAAAATCTGCAGCCTCAGTCCAGAACTCCTTAGCTCTCTCAGATCTTTCTTCTTTTCCTCTTCTGTACATAGCGTTCACAAAAGCAGCAACACCATGTGTTAGAAGTCTTGAAAGATGCCAGTTAACGGATCTAATATGTGTTCCTCTTAGGGATGTTCTAATTAAGCGTAGTATTTCAGGTTGAATTCGTTTGAGTTCACTCTTTTCTCGTCCACTTGTTCCCCAATAATCATCTGTGAACTTTTCTATTGCATTCATTCCATTCCTTACAATTGCTCTGTTTTCTTTACCTTTCCCTAAATCTACAGAGCCACCATCCCCGAGTGTCGCAGTTGCCTCTGTTAGGTTAATAAATTCTAGTCCATAGGGACCATATTTAAAGAAGGAATCAACAGCTCTCATCTGCATAGGAGAGAGTCTCTTCCTTTCCTGTAATCTTTCTATTACTTCATCCCAAATCTTGTTTCCCTCATATCTCACCTTTGTTCTATTATCTGGGACTTCTCCTGTTATTGGGTTTTCTGGAATCCCTCCGTTTAATTCATAGCCTTCTTCTATTAAGTCAAACAGGTGAATCTTTAGGTCTCTTAGGTTTAGAATCTTGTCAGGGTCATCCTCAGGAAGTAGTGCTCTTTGCACGATATCTGTTAAATCTATAGAGAATGTACCATTGGCAGCCTCTATCTCTGCGGTACTATCTATTTCTGTAGAGAGACTAAACAGGGTTGGAAGAATATAATTCTCCTTTTCATCTCGTGGTAAGAGGAAGAAAGATTGTGGTAATCTTTTTGCATAATCCAAGTAAAAACGAAGTTCACCTTTACTTAGAATCCCCATATCCTTTATTTCCTCTATTCTTTGTCTATAACTTCTGTCAATCTTCTCTATTGTTCGGTCTGTTACAGAATCTTTATCCAAGGAGAATTGTTCCTCCTTAATATATTCGAGGAAATTTTCTTTATTTTTAATTACTAACCCCCATCTTGCCTCTAATTCTTTAAGGAGCTCAATACTTTTTTCTTGAGTTAATCCATTCTGCCTTATTCTGTTTATATAATGGCCCAAAGAGCTTACAGATTGTCTTACCCTTGAGTTTATCTTTTCCGTTGGAGCTTTCTCTAGCCAGAGTCCTTCTAAGGATAATTCTATATCCGTGTCCTCGTCGATCCTTATGTGTATCTCTGTTGGTAGTGCTAAGTCTTCAGGGTTTTCTTTCGAGCCTCTAGATACAATTTGGGCAAGTTCTCTATATTTATTCTTACGCCCTTCATTATCGAGAGAATATATCTCTGTTGCTTCTTCTCTGACAATCTCCTCATCTGTTAATAGCTGTAGGAATCTTTTAATTACTTTCCCAGCTGTTACTGTTCCTACAATGTCAGATTCTGAGTAGCAGGTATATTTTCTTTGAACCTTGTTTATCTCCTCAATGTTCACATCTCCTTGTTCATTTGGTGTTAGAGCTCGTTTCATTTCTTCAATGAAGGTATCTTCGTATCCTGTGCGAACCCATTCAGGATTTACCATTATCACATCCTTGTTGTCCCTGAAGTATTCAATAGCTTCTATTGAAGGTGTATGGTGGTCGCATACGATTATATTTAAATTAGGAAAACCTCCTATGAAGTGAACTAGCGGGGAGTAATCACTTAGCGCTCTGTATATTGGTTGTTCATTATTAAAGTCATCAATATAAGTCTCACCTGTTGTAAACCTTGTTTCCAGGAGTTCATTTATATCTAATTCTGTATCGTCTCTATGTTCGTTAATAAATCTTGTTAGTTTTGTTTTTATTTGTCTTTGTGCATGCTCTGTTAAATTACTAAAGCCCTGTATACCCTCTATGTTTTCTCTAAAGAATAGAATATCTTCTATTGATTGGACACCGTTTTTAATTAGTGAGAATGTCCTGGTATCTTGTTCACTAGAGCCAGTATCATTAATAATTATGAGATCACTTCCTTTTAGAGCAAGGTTAAGTAAATCTCTTGGCTGGACGGCATGGCCCTCTAGTCTCGTATTAAATTTCTGTTCCACGTTATCTACCCCGACATGTTCTAGTATCCATCTCCAGTTTATTGATGCAAAGAAGCCATCTTGATCACAATCCCCTATTGTTGCAATCTTATTATTACTAACCACAGCTCTGTATACAAATTCTGCAGCCTTATCTACGTTTTGTAGTGCACTTGGAGGTTCTTCGGCATTTTCATTTGGGAACATTGCTTCTAGCATCTCTTTCTTGTTTTCAACTCCCAAAGATTTGTAATATTCATTAAGCATATTATTTGCTACAAGACCTTCTAAAACTTTCACACTACGAAGATCTCCATAGACCTTGTCTGAAATGTGTTTATCTTCCTGTAGTTGTTCCTCTGTAAAATCCCCTCTCCTAGGAGGAGAACCTGTAGGGAAAACTCTTTCGAAGACAGGCTCCTGTAAAACATCTAAAAGCATCCTGATCTCAAGTCCTTTATCATCGTATGGGTTTACTAATACATCACTGATTAATTCCAGATCTAGCCTGTATCTCCATGCTGGTCTAACATTTCTGATCTTTGTTGGAACTGCTATTTCTATTAGTATCTCGTCATCTAAAGCGTCCTGAAGAGAAAGGATTGCTTTGTATTCCTGCTCACTCAGGTCATGGAGGTAGAGAGCTTTATGTCCGGATTCGAGTCTTTTTATAAGCATTAATATTGTTTGGAATTCCTCTTTACTTATATGCTCTAAACCACTTCGAGGTGTCTTTCCTATTCTCCTAAGACTGTCTAGTGATGTTTTAAGCCTATTAACTGCAGAATCCCTGTCTAAGAGCTCAACAACTAGTTCAAGCTTTTCAAGTGCAATTGCTTCTTCAAATGTTAGAACCTCTTTCTCTTCTGTATCCTCGTCTTCTTCTTTATGTGCCCTCTCAAGAGTTCCTCGTGTTTTGCTCATTCTCTCTGCTAGTGATACTAAACTTTCTATGTCTTTTTCTGCGAGAATATCTAAATGATTATTCTGGTCTAAAAGAATTGTCTTGTTTATTATTGCCCTAGCATCTATACAAATCTCCTTCCTTTTTTCTAAAATATACTTTGTTGAAAGGCTCGGAGAGAGTGGTATAGAACCTCTTAGCAATTCCGCTGCCTGAGAGTTTATTTGATATGCAAAGAAGGTTAACTCTATCATTTTGTCCAAAGCTTTCTCGTCTTCTACAGAGCCTAATTCTTTCTCGGCGAGAAGGAGTTGTAAGGCGTCTGCAGCGTCACTTGCCACAAGAGAATGCTCAAACCAGTGTGAGGAGATAGCTACTGGTCTCTGAGAAAGCCCTCCCTGGGAAGAAGGTACAATGTGTTGATCATGCTTATTAATATAAGTGGGGCCACTTGAGTTTATCTTTTCTACTCTTTGGTGATGAAGTATCAAATCGTCCAGATCAATTCCTAAAATATCGGCATATTTCCTAGCAAGTTTTACATCTATCTCTTCTGTATCAAGTTTGTTTTTTCCAACCCATTCTTCTTCTGTTATCCACTCCTCGTTCGTTGCAAGCTGCGTACCCTTTGCGAGAAGACTTAAGGCTTCAATTATTGAGCATCCTGAGGTAACAAGATATTTAACAACCTCCTGTTGTATGGATTTTCTGTATCCTGCTCGATTAAGTCCTTCCTCTCTGTTCTCTCTCTGCGAGGAGGAGACAATATTCTTTAGAACGACTTTCGGTTCAAAGAGGTCTCCTTTGTCGAGTGTCTTAGCTCTTTTCTCTTCTGCTTCTTTTGATTCGTACTCTGTAACTTCCTCTTGCCCAAATACATATCTTCTTTGTTCTGCTAACTCTTCTGTGGTTACTAAGATGTCGGAGAATTTTCTTCCTGTGGCAGTTATCTTGTCGTTAAAAATCTCTTCCTTGAGATCTCTAAGACGCATTTCCATGGAAGGGTCTTCAAAAGTCGCTTCAAACCAATTCTCATATCTTGGAGAGAATTCTGCCTTATCTATATTTACTTGACTCAAGTTTCTTTCTTCTTGCTTATTCATGCCCCTTGTTTAAGCTAGTCGTATATTAAAAAGAGGGTGCTTTTTGCACCCTACAAAATCCAGCACTTATTCAATTTTGCAGACACCTTTAATTGTTTCTATCACTATTCTTCTGTCCTAATATAAATTCTTCTACTGCAACCTAGTATAGGTCTATATCCAGAATACCTGTTCAAATCTCACACTGTCAAGAGATTTAAAGAGCCTTATTCTAGGGCTAATTTCTCTATACAGAACATCTCCAAAAATTTGAGAGCTTTTCTATATAAGAATTGCAAAGGATGCAAAAAGGATTTAGAATGGTATTAATAAATTTATTATTTTAATTCTATGATTTACGCAATAATAGCCCTAGTTTTACTGGTTGCACTCTTGGTTGGGCTTTATAACCGTCTTGCAAAACAAAGAGTTATTGTCGACGAAGCTTCCTCAGATATTGAGACCTTCTTAAAGCAAAGATACGACATGATTCCTAATCTTGTTGAGATTGTAAAAGGTTATGCAAAGCACGAGAAGGAAACCTTCAAAGAGATAACAGAGATGAGAGCAAAAGCAATGTCCGCTGGTTCTTTATCTGAGAAGATGGAAATTGAGGGAGAACTTACAAAGGCATTATCTAGAATAATGGCCGTTGCTGAGAACTATCCAGAACTAAAGGCAAATACAAACTTCTTAGAGTTGCAAAGTAGCTTAAAGGAGCTTGAGGATAACATCCAGAAGTCCAGAAGGTTCTACAATGGTGCTGCAAGAGATTTCAATACTATGATTGCAGTATTCCCAAATAATCTTTTAGCAGGAGTTTTAGGATTCACCAAGGTTCCTTTCTTTGAGGCAACGGAAGAAGAGAAGGAGAATGTAAAGGTAAAATTCTAATTATTACTAGGAATTATTATGAGCACTACTAGAAAGGTATTAAGGGCTTTTCTGTTAGCTTTTCTCTTGTTACCTAGCATATTTGTTTTAGAGACAGATGCCCAAGCCACACAGGAAGAGATAAGTCTCTTTGAGACAGAGGTTGTCCTGGAGGAAAGTACAGATATCAATATTAAGGAGGAGATACACTATGTATTTCCACAGCCAAAGAGAGGAATTATTCGTGAGATCCCAACGGATTATAAGGTGCAAGCTGGACTTAAAAGACCAACGACTTTGGTTTTGAATGATATTTACTATTATAGTGCTGATAACCCTGAGATTAAATTTGATGACTATGAAAGAAGCAGTAGCAGTGGCTATGCAATATTTAAGATTGGAAATCCAGATATAACTATCACTGGAGAATATGTGTATGTTATAGATTACACTCTTAAAAATGCTGTTAACTATTTTGACGATTACGATGAACTCTATCTGAATATTACTGGTGACGGTTGGACTGTTCCAATCAAGGAAGCAAGTGCCAAGATAACTACTCCAGGAGAAATTACAGACCAACTCTGTTTTACAGGACCAATAGATTCTACAGATTCAAATTGCTCATTTAAGTCCAATTCTGAAAAAGAAGTTACAATCTCCACAGATTCCCAACTAAATTCTAGAGAAGGACTTACGGTTGTACTCAAGATGCCAAAAGGAACCTTAGAAGACACTAGGGGAAGCCAGAGAATCGCTTTTCTGGTAAGTAATCTTGGAATACTACTTCCCATACCTATCTTTCTTTTGCTCTTTACTATTCTTAAGAAAAAAGGGAAGAATGAGAAAATAACAATCATTCCCCACTATGAACCGATGGAGGGTTTGTATCCATTACTAGCTGGTTATATATACCAAACGAGATTAGATACAAAACATATAACTGCACAGATTATCCAATTAGCAGTAGATGGATATTTAACAATAAAGCAGGAGGGGAAAAGAAAGTACCTTCTTTTGAAAAACGAGAATTTCAAAAACCCTCAGAGTGTAGAGGCCTCCACTTTGTATCAAGGACTTTTTAGCGAAGGGAACTCTGTTCAGACTAAAAAGATTTCTTCTAAATTTTATCTAACTGTTAGGACTATAACGTCCCAGCTATACACCAAAGTATATAGTGATGATTATTTCTCTACACAGAGAAGAAAACTTAAGAGAGCTCTTTCTACTATTGGTGTTGTTGGTATGGTTTTAGGTTTTTACTCTTTCGCTCCACTTTCAATAATAGCTGCGACTGGTTGGTCTATTGGCCTGTTGGTTTCTGGCCTACTCTCCTTTGTCTTCTCATTTAAAGTAGACCTAAGAAGCCAGAAAGGGAATGAGATATACCATGAGATGGAGGGATTAAAAATGTATATAGATACGGCTGAGAAGCACAGGATAGAATTTCATAATAATCCTACTAAGTTTAGAGGTGTATTTGAGAAGTTACTACCCTACGCTATCATATTTGGTTTAGAAAAGAAGTGGAGTGAGGAATTTAAAGAAATCTATCAGGAGCCTCCTACTTGGTATCAAGGAGATATCTCTGCATTCAATTCTTACCTGCTAGCTTCTTCTATTTCAGATATTAGTAGAAACGTAAAGTCTAAATCCGCTCCACCTAATAGTGCTGGAGGTATTCGTTCAAGTCATGGAGGAAGTGGTGGAAGTGGTTTTAGTGGTGGCAGTAGCGGTGGAGGTTTTGGTGGTGGAGGTGGTAGTAGTTGGTAGAGAATAGGTTGGGAAGAGAAAGCTTTACCACTTAATTGTATAACCCTTCTGAGTAGTTCTAAACCAAGAGTATAAATAGTAGATATAATATTTCACCTTGTTTAGAGCATAATCTCTACTGTGCATATATGTAACTTTCTTTCCTCCTAAACTCTCTTTAAATGCACCGACTCCAGACCATGGATGCTTCTTATCCTCATAGCCTTGTGGCACAACTCCTCCAAACAGGTCGAACACCTTGCATCCTAACTCTTTCCCTAACTTCAAACATTCCCAATAAAGAAGATATGTAATATTAATATTCTTATCTCTAAAGTGGGTATCCGTAGCCGCTTGGTAAAGATGCATATGTTCGCCATAAACAGTACATTGCCAAACTCCAATAGGCTTATTCTTATAATATCCAACAACCATATAGCACATGCCCTTCTTAACCTGCTCCTCTAGTTCTCTAAGAAGCAAAGAAGTTGGCTTGTCAGTATATCCCTTTAATTCTACAGTCTGCTCATGTAATTCTTTAAAGAGATCAAACTGAGAAGTATCATTAAATCTCTTAACAGAAACCTCCTCCTTTCCCTTAAGAAGCCTATTCAAAAGATTTCTCTTTGTCTTATTCATATCTGTTCTTAAATCTTCCATATCCTTCGTTAGATCTATCTGTTGAGAAATAAGAGCATCTACATTATGTATAGGAGCAAGTTTAAAAGAATTCTTGTCGTAGAAAGTTCCTAAAGCTTGATTCTCTATATACAAAGGTGCGAACCTTAACATAAAACAATTGTTCTGTTTTGCAATATCTTTACAAAAACTTAAAACCTCACCCCACTCTTCTTCACTACCCTCTTTTAACATTGGAGAGTGTTTACATTCTAAGAAGTTCCCAAAGAGTTTTGACTTTCCTACAACACAATTAATTATTCCTATAAATTGCTCTCCCCTATATATTGCATATCTAAAAACTTTCGCGCCAACAGATTCTTCGTATCTGTATCTTGCACTGCTATTGAGAAATGAGTAATTAGGGAGTGTCTGAACTAGATTGTCCCAGGCATTGTCGTCAGCTATTTCTTTGAAATTTAACATAATATATCGTATTAGATATTAAGAGGTTTTGCAAAATTATTAACTATTTCAACAATTTCCTTAGCATTCTCATCGGTTACCTCAATATTTGTAGGGAGATTTAATATG
>CAYRDH010000005.1:9505-15508 GCA_964423025.1 uncultured Candidatus Saccharibacteria bacterium
ATATCTTTTCCCTCTTTTGGTTTATCTTGGAAACTTTTTGAAGTTGGTTACTTAGTAGAACAGCTTGTACCTGAGAAAGCTTTTCTATACCGGAGAATTCAGTAGTATTCGCTTTTGCTTGCTTTCTTATTAAGCCTAAATTCCTAAAAAGGATAATTAATATTCTCCCTACTGTAATATTTGTGAAAGGGATTACCTTAGTAAAATAATATTTCTTTATTAGGGACCAAAGCTTGATATATCTGGCATTATATAGAGATTCTTTTTTACTTGGTTTGTGTAGTTCTGAATAGTTCTCCTTGGCAGTATCTAGAGCATTTTCATCTAAAATAATGCTTGCAGCTCCCTGTGTAGAGCTTATACTTTTATCTTGAGAGAAACTGAAGAGTAGCATGTCACTATATTTCCCTAATATAGAATATCTCCCTTTAAAATCAGAAGGGAATATATGTGCGGAGTCCTCAATAATTTTTATTTTGTCTTTCTCTTCTCTTTCTTTATTAGCCTCGTCTACAATCTCTCTAACCATTCTCATGTTCGCAAGATTTCCAAAGGTATGCTGAATTACAATTGCTTTTGTTTTGTCTGTTATGTTCTTTTGAAGAAGGGGTAGGTCCATATTGTAGGTCTTTGGGTCAATATCTACATAAACAGGTTTAAGATTGTTCCATAGGATTGGTGCAACAACAGCTACACACGTAAAGGCTTGGACTATGATTTCGTCTCCTTCATTTAACTCTAGAGCGTTTAAGTAAAAAAATATGGAATCTCTTCCTCTGTTAAAAAGAAATATATTCTCGTCTGAAATATTTGCGAAGTTCTCATTCTGTTTTAAGAGGTCAAAAAGATCCCCTCTTAAGTTGTCTAAGGAGCCCTTTAGGTCCTCTTGCCCCTTTAAAATCCTTTTGGCTAATTCCAAATCATCTCTCTCTGTGTTGGGTATAGAACCAATAAAAACAGACATTTATTACAAATACTAAATTATTTTAGAATGCTCTTAGATGTTAATTAAGAAAAGACATGGGTTTTTCTCCAATACTTTCTTTTCTCTCTTCCACTCCTTGATACTCTTGGTTACAATATATTCACTCTCTCCCATAACTTGTTGGGCGATACAAAGAAGAGTTCCTTCCTCACATACATCTAGTATGTCCTCCAACATATTCTGGTTCTTATATGGGGTCTCCATAAAAATCTGGGTCTGCTTGGTGTTCTGTGCAATTCTTTCTAAGGTTTTAATCTTTTTTCTCTTTCTTCCCCTTTCTTTTGGTAAGTAACCATAGAAGGCGAAACTTTGACCATTAAGGCCAGAAGCCATAAGTGCAAGAAAGACAGATGATGGACCAACGAGGGGGATACACTCTATGCCTTTATCCTGTGCTACTCTAACTAATCTGTGTCCCGGATCTGCTATAGAGGGGGCTCCTGCATCAGATATTAGGCCTAAATCCTTCCCCTGGAATAATGGCTCTAAAAGTGGCTCTAGCTCCTCACTCTTTGTATTCTTATTTAATTCAGAGATATTTATTTCCTGTAGCTGTTTGTTTAGAGAAATGTCTTTAAGAAAAGCTCTTGCTATTTTGGGTGTCTCTGAGACGAAGTTTTCTAAGTTTTCAACAACCTCCAAGTCCTTTTTCAGAAGCGTGTCTGACAACTTTAGGTTCTCTGAAATTGGGACTGGGATTAAATAAAGTTTTCCTGTTTTCATTAGTATGTTCTTTCAAAATTATTATCTATCTCCGGAAGTGTTAACTTCCATATTGCTGGCCGACCATGAGGACAACTATATGGGTTCTCACAGTCAGAAAGCTCTTTAAACAAGTTTAGCATCTCTTCCCTGCTTAACTTCTGTCCACTCCTTATACTACTGTGGCAGGAGATTGTAGCTAAGAGATCATCTCTTCGTCTTTCTAAATTCTTTCCTAGATCTTCAATATTGTCCTCCAGGGAAAATATCTCATTAAATATCTCTTCAAAATTAGACTCTGAGAAAGAGGTTGGTGCTGTTTTAAGTTTGAGTGTGTTGCCCTCAATTTCATATATTATTCCAATATTCTCGAAGAAGTTAGAAGCTTCCTCTAAGAAAAGAGCTTCTTCTTTTTTAAGATCTATTTCTGTAGGAACCAGGTAGTTTTGTAAATCTAAGCCATTTTTACCTTTTGAGAGTTTTTCAAAGTTTATTCTTTCTGCTGCTGCGTGATGGTCTATTACCCAAAGTCTTTCGTCTACAAATTCTACAACTACGTATTTGTTAAATATTTGGAATACATTTCTAATCTTTGTATCTTCATCCCAAGGGAGAGTCTCGTTTTGCTTGGAGTCTTCTTGTACCTCGGAGGAAAGAATCTCCTTAGAAAATAATAGGCTGTCTCTCACAGAGTTAGATTTCCCTGGGGAGTATAGATTCTGGTTCTCATACCCTCCACTTTTACCTTTTGCAGGTGCATTACTTGAGGCATTATTGAATCTCTCTCTTATTGATGAAAAGTCCTTGGTTCTTCCCGTTGGAATGTTTGAATCTTCCATGTCGCTCTGTCCTGCACTTGGAGTATCTCTAAAGGAGAGTCTCTTCTCTAATGTGTGTCTGACGGCATTCTCTATCGCGGAGTATATTCTATATGGGTTTTCAAATCTTACTTCTTCTTTCCTTGGATGAACATTAACGTCGACAAATTCTGGGTCCATATCTATCTTGATCACAAAATCTACTTTCTGGCCATGTGGGATGTATCTAGAAAAGCCCTCGTGAACAGCTCGGTATATCCCTTTATCTGAAATTGCTCTGTCATTAACAAACATGTAGCTTTTAGCCCTAGAACTCTTGTGATTAGATGGATGTGCTACATACCCAGATATCTTTATCCCTGACCCTTCATAGAATACTTGGAGGAAATTTGTGGCTTCCTCATTCATAACTTCCTTAACTCTTTCCTCACTAATCTCTCCCTTCTTGGAATTGGCTATTGAGGGTAGATCCAGGACAACTTTTCCATCTTTCTCTAAAACAAAATGGATATTAGGGTAAATTAGGTAGTAGTTATTCATTAATTCATAAATCTTTCTGTATTCTGTCTGTGGTGTCTTTAAATGCTTCTTTCGTGCAGGGATGTTGTAAAAGAGATTTTCAACTCGAACAGTCGTGCCTCTTTCTTTAGCAGTTTTCTTAACAGGGGATTTACCATCCTCGTTAAAATCTATTTCGTTTGCAATTGTCTCTTCTACATACTTGGATGACACATTTACCCTTGCTACTGATGTAATCGTGGAGAGTGCTTCCCCTCTAAAACCCATGCTAATAAGGGTGTTAAGGTCCTCAATCTTCTCTATTTTAGAGGTGGTGTGGGCATCAAAAATTAATGGGAGTTCCTCTTTGGGAATACCGTAACCATTATCTGAGACCTCTATCATATCTATGCCTCCGTTCTTCACACTTACCTCGATCTTGTCTGCCTCGGCATCTATTGCATTATCTACAAGCTCCTTAACCACAGAGGCTGGTCTTTCAACTACTTCCCCTGCCGCTATTTGGTTTACAACGTTTTGTGGTAACTTGTGTAATTTTTTCTTTTTCACACCATTATTCTAACACATCCATATATTTGCTAGAATACGTTGTGGATGTTGTAAATAGAAATAAAAATAAAGAACAGAGTAATAACAAGTTTGACTTGCAAAAACCTTACGAGAAATCTCCAGACCAAAAGAAGGCAGTAGAGGAGATTGTTACAGGGATAGAGAACAAGAAACAGAAACAAACTCTACTCGGAGTGACTGGTTCAGGAAAGACCTTTGTTATGGCCAATATTATAGACACTCTAAAAAGGCCTACATTGGTTATCTCTCACAACAAGACTTTAGCTGCACAGTTGTATGAAGAATTTAAAGAGTTTTTTCCTAACAATTCTGTAAAATATTTTGTCTCCTACTATGACTACTACCAGCCAGAGGCTTACATACCTGCTAAAGACTTATATATTGAAAAGGAATCTCAGGTTAATAAGGAGATAGAGAATCTTAGGTTTGGAGCTATGAATTCAGCAATAACTAGAAGAGATACGATTGTAGTTGCCTCAGTATCTTGTATATATAACATTGGGAATCCAGATAACTACGAAAACAGGAGTCTCTCTTTCTACGTGGGCCAAGAGATAGAGATTTCTGAAATTGCTAGGGAATTAGTGTCCATGAGGTATACAAGAGATGCCCTAGATTTCACTACAGGGGTCTTTAGAATTGCCGGAGACGTTATTGAAATATTCCCTCCCTACGAAGAGTTCTCCTTTAGGATAGAGATGTGGGGGAATAGGGTTGAAAATATCTCTAAGGTTCATCCACTTTCTAAGCAGAAGATCTCTGAACCAAATGAAATATTGGTTTTCCCTGCTACCTCATTAATATATACCCAGGATGTTATTAAAAATGCTGTAGAAAATATTAGAAAAGATTTGAAGAAGAGATTAGATTTCTTAAGAAATATAGGAAAAGATGTCGAGGCCTACAGGTTGGAACAGAAAACAAATTATGACATAGAGATGTTAGAACAGGTTGGTTACTGTAAGAGTATGGAAAATTACAGTATATATTTTGACGGTAGGAAACCTGGTGAACCACCCTACACTCTTCTAGACTATTTCCCTAAGGATTCACTTATGTTCATAGATGAGTCGCATATTACAATCCCACAGATTGGTGGAATGTATAACGGAGACCGAGCTAGAAAAGATAACCTAATCGAATATGGTTTTAGATTACCTACTGCTAGAGATAACCGACCTCTTAATTTCAAGGAATTCCAAGCAAGGCAAGGGACTACAGTTTACTTCTCTGCGACCCCAGCTGAATGGGAGGTTAGAGATAGTAATAAGAATGTCGTGGAGCTTCTAACAAGGCCTACGGGCCTGCTGGACCCTACAATAGAGGTTAGGAAGACAGAGGGCCAGATAGATGATGTAATTGCTGAAATTAATGCTAATGTTAAGAAAGGGCAAAGAGTTTTGGTCACTACTTTAACTAAGAGAATGGCGGAAGATCTAACCTCTTTTCTTAAGGATTTAGATATTAAGGTTCAATACCTACACTCAGATATAGATACTGTCGAACGAGTAGATATTCTAAGAGACCTTAGACTTGGAGAATATGACGTTTTAGTTGGTATTAATCTCCTAAGAGAGGGTATTGACCTTCCAGAGGTCTCTTTAGTTGTAATACTAGACGCGGACAAGGAGGGATTCCTCAGATCTAAAACTAGTCTGGTTCAAACAATTGGTAGAGCTGCTCGTCATGTTGAAGGAAGGGTTTTAATGTATGCAGATAAGGTTACAGAGAGTATGAAGTATGCAATAGATGAAACTGAAAGAAGAAGAGAATACCAGATAGAATACAATGAGAAACATAACATAACTCCCAAGAGCATTGAGAAGGAGATACGTGGGAGACTTGTTGAAGATGATGGAGAGAAAGAGGAGGTTGATCTTGATATTGAAAAATTAGATATTAAACAGAAAAAGATTCTTATTAAAGAATTGGAGGAAGATATGTTAATAGCTGCAGATAGATTGGAATTTGAGAAAGCAGGCAAGATAAGGGATGAGATAAAGGATATAAAGGCAAGTTTGTAATTCTGTTCATATAAACAAAAAGGCCTGAGAAAAATAAAGATATGAGTGAGTAAATATACCCTCTACATGATTTTTCAACAGGCCCTCTTGCACTAACTAGATGAGAGATTTTTTCTTAATGGTTCTTGTTGTAAATAATAATGTTCACTGCTAGTGATGCGAGGAAAATCCCCAAGTTAAATCCCCAAATAGCTGCCCCAACTGATTCACCTTCGATAGCATTTATAATTGTTAAAATCAAAGCCGTCGGAATCAACACAGACAGTGCAATAATTGAGGTCAAACCTTTGGATAAGATCCAAACAAGAAGAGCGATTATACTAACGATACTAAAAAAAATCTCTATTCCCATTATTGGGTCCACATTTACCTCCTTTGGGTAGTG
>CAYRDH010000005.1:15608-29306 GCA_964423025.1 uncultured Candidatus Saccharibacteria bacterium
ATGCCAGAGGATAATGTAATACTTAAAAGTGCTGTAACAAAAATATCTGATTTGTTACATTCTCTAAGGAATAGTTAAAGGGTTATCTTCTACCAAGCTTTCTCTCTTGTGCTGCTATCCATTCATCTACAGCCTTATCAATATTCTCTCCCTTCTTAAGACCTAATTCCGCCCTTACCTGAGCTTCGCTCCTTTTCCTTGCCTTTTTGACCTCCTCAGGCTCTTCTAATGTCTCCTTGTAATGAAGTTCATCACATATTGTCTGAGTAGACCTTATTTCTCCTGTCTCCGTCTCGTTTGCCCCATCCATAGTAGTAGAGAGGATCCTAATAGCCTCATGTTCAGAATAACCTTCATCTAGAAGGTTTTGCATCTCATCTGGGTCATATTTAGGGACTTCTGTCTCTAAGGGCATGGTATAAGCTCTTCAAATATTATTTTACTATTGTAATATCTACATACTAAAAAAGCAAAATATCTATTTGGAAAACCCCCTAACCCTTAAAAATTCATAAATGCATATTACTGCACAAATCCTTTAAAAGGGTTAGGGTCTAGATAGTTATTAGTGGAAATTCTTGCAGTATTCTTCTCTTGGGACTCCCCAGAAGTCATCAATGTACTGAAGTCTAACTTCAGAAAGAGCTTCTAGGTTGTTACCACAAAGATATGAATACATAAATGTTTCCGACATATCCTCTGAAGGATTTTCTAAGCTGTAAGAAGACAGAACACTGTAGAACTTTTCATCTTCTTTGGGTTTACTGTCTCCTTGCCATCCGACACTCTTAGCATATTCCCTTAGGTAAGATTCATGCTTGAACTGTACAACATGTACATATTCGTGAATCAGAGACATTGCGAAATCTCCATCGTTTTGGCACTGATTGGAATCATACCTTGGCCATGGACCATATACATATGAACTCAAGCTTGTGTATGGACCCATTTTGGTTGAATCTACCAGTAGAGGACTAAGGAAAATTTCTCCTGCCCGCTCAAATGCTAGAACTTCCAGTCCATTACCCCCAGTCAATTCTCCTGTATAAAACTGTTCAGCAGTTAAATAGAAGAACTCTGTGGGATTATTATCTAGAGAGTATTTCTCATTGACATCATCGGACAGAGAGTCCATAACTGTATAGAAAATCTCTAGACGTTCTTTTGGCATTGGATTCCCAGCCTCCCAGGAAAGTTTGGCTCCACGGTATTCTAGAGTTTCTAGTTCTATTTTGTGGATTTTGGCTTTCACTTCTGTTTCAAAACCAGAAACCAGTAGAATCACCCAGCAAAAGAGCCCCACTATTACAACAATCATGACGAATTCAAAAATTCCGAAGATAATATCTCCAAAGCTTTTCTTATTTTCCATCTAATTCTCCTTGGTGTTTAAACACCACTAGTGACAATTTTTACAAAGCAACAAGCCAACTAAATTTCTAATTAGCTTAGTGCTTTGCAAAAACGTCTTTTGGAGAATAACTATCTATATACTTTTGAAGCACAAAGAAGATACTAAGTATCATTCATAAACGTGCTACAAATAAGTAATTATTAAAGAGCAGTATATTAATAAAACAATTGGAAAAATCTTTTTAAACGGTACTTAATTATACCATTTTGGATACTATGGGTCAAAAGGGGGAATGGTTGCGGGACATGGACTCGAACCATGATCGACGGCTTCAAAGGCCGGTGTCCTACCATTAGACGATCCCGCAATACAGAGAAATTATACTATATGTCCGTATTAAATAAAAAGCTAATATAATGTAATATATAATCACCTATGCCCCTCTTCAAAAAGACAAAGAAAAATAAAAATAAGAGACAGAGACCAAAAGCCACCTCCAACCCTACGGGGAAGGTATATATGCCCAAGAGTAAAACAAACTCTGTAAGAAGAAAGGGGAAGAAAAGCTTCAATCTCTTTAAAAAGAGAAATACTAAATCGAATGTTAGAAGACGTGGGAAAAGAAACTTTTCTAAAATTCTCTTTTACACTTCCTTTGCTCTGGTATTCGGGGGACTACTCTACGCTTCCGTCCTTTCTGTAATAAGAATGAGAAACAACACTACAGATGAGAATGCGGAAGTGGAATATGTAGTAGGCCTAGATGGTATTCCCTCTTACCCAGGTTCTGTATTCATTTTCAAAAATAATGTGAAGGAAATATCTGTTGCCAACTTTATAGCAACTGGAAATTCAGCCTACCGATTACCACTTAGGACAACAACTACAGAGGCCTATGAATACTACCAGGAGACTCTACCAGAACTTGGTTGGGAGAATGTACTCTCCGTAGAAGTTGGCTCTGAGGAGATGAAAGAAGGAGAGTATTGGGTTAAAGGGACAAACGGGCTCAGAATATATTCTAAATTCAACGATCTTTGGTATGAGACACTGACTCAGGAGGAAGCTGTAACAGGTCTCAGGGCAAGGGTTGTAGAAGAAACAGAACGAGAATTACTCTTAGCAAGCCAGGATTACCAGGAACTCCTACCAGATTTCCCTTGGGTATTAAAAGTTCCAAAAGAGTACATTGTTTCTTACAGTGCTTCTGGTTACGAAGATTTTAGAACAGTTCAATTTAGGAAGATTGGAACATCTGAGAGTATAAGCGTTGTCCCAATTGGTGCGACTGGGAATATTTTGGATAATTATCTTAGCGAGTACACAGACCTATTGAGTGCTAATGGGGAAGAAAATTGGACTATAACGAATACCATCCTTGCAACAACTTCCTATGGAAGAGCTCTAAGAGGTTCTATAACAAATGGCCCGGAAGACCATGACGTAGGTGTCGTATCTAATAGCTATAACAGTGTAGTTTATGTAATAGATGCAAACACTCCAGGAAATACATTCTTAGAGTACATTTTCGAAAATATGGAGCCTGCAGATATGGAGAGGTAACATCTATTATCTACTCCTTCTTTCCCTTTATCTTTTCCCTGGGTGAAAGTGAGTATATATATGCTCTGACACCGTCTTGTTGTTTATACTGTTGTTAATCTCAGTGGCTGTTGCTTTCTTCAAACCTTTTATATCTCCGAAATCTTTTAGGAGCTTTTTCATCCTTTTCTTTCCAACCCCAGGTATTTTCTCCAACTCTGTATCCTTAGCTTTTCTAATTCGGCTTTTACGATGATGTAATATTGCAAACCTGTGTGCCTCATCTCGTAGGTCAATTAGTATAGACTTATTTACAATATCTACTCTTGTTATTTTGCTTTCTCCCTCCTGCTCTGTGATTAACCAAAATTCATCTAGTTGCCTTGAGCCTCTTCTCTTGAGTCTTTTCCCCTTGGAAATACCCATTAGTGTAGATTCGGAGGGCAGAACTTCTTTTAGCCCTTTATGTAGGACAGATAGTTGAGATTTTCCCCCATCTATTAGAATAATATCCGGGTTTGAAGGGTACTTCATCTTATTTTTATTAGCAAAGCG
Organism: uncultured Candidatus Saccharibacteria bacterium; assembly: GCA_964423025.1. Classification (GTDB taxonomy): domain Bacteria; phylum Patescibacteriota; class Dojkabacteria; order SC72; family SC72; genus UBA2177. The sequence continues at coordinate 19,060 of CAYRDH010000005.1, forward strand.
TCTCTCTAGGACTCTCTTTAGCATAGCTGGATCATTTGGGGTATCTATATCTTCTATCTTAAAAATTCTATATTGATCTCTACGTATCTCTCCATCCTCAGCTACAACCATAGAACCATATGCTAACTCCCCCTGTATGTTAGAAATGTCGTAGCACTCTATTCTGTGGAGTTTTTTAAGACCAAGTTCCCTTTTTAGATCCTCAAATTCGCTCCTCAATACTTCTTTTCTTCTTTCCTTGTATGATTGCTCTGTATCTTCAGGAAGGAAGTCTATCTTCTCTCCAAGATATTTAAGGTCAGATATTCTATCTCTTAAGATTGCTGCTTTTTCAAAGTTTTTGTTTTTGGAATATTCGTACATCCTTCTTTCCATATCCTTAATTTGTCCCCGCTTTCTTCCGTTAAGGAATTTTATTATTTCATTAATATTCTTTCTGTAATCTCCCTCGGATATGTGACCCTGATGTGGCCCTGGACAGAGACCGAGGTGGAAATAAAGACACTCTTTACTATTTTCTTTCTTACAAGTACAGAAAGGGTAAAGCTTTCTTAGGTACGTAAATATTCTCTTTGTAGCTGAACTACTAGGATAGGGGCCAAAGAGCCGACCTCTTTTCATCTCCTTGTTGCTTATTTTCCTTACTATCTTGACTGTAGGAAATTTGTCTTTTGTGGAGATATATATCCATACATAAGATTTGTCATCTTTTTTATCGCTGTTGTAAAAAGGTTTGTATTTTTTTATTAACGCAGATTCTAAAACAAGAGATTCTATTTCGTTGTTTGTTTCTGTAACAGAGACATCTCTAACATATGGAATCATCTGTTTTATGCGAGGACGATCGTAGAGAGTGCTTGAAAAATAGGAACTCACCCTACTTCTAAGGTTTGTTGCTTTCCCTATATATAATATCTTACCCTTTTCATCTAGAAACTTGTAAATTCCTGGTCGCTGTGGAAGTAGTTTAATTTTAGTGTCCAGGTCATTAAGACTAGGCTCCTTGATATTCTTATTCATACATGGATTATATCAGTTCGGAGAAAGGTTCTTAAAACTTCCTAAGCCATTTCTTTGTCTCTTGGTTCATGGCTATCTTCTTTTTAATGACGACATTCTTGTTTGAATTACCATCGTTAACAACAATTTTAACAGGGGTGTCTCCATTAGAGTCCTGTATATATTTCTTTAGTGCTGCTACTTCCTCTTCTGAATGTAGAGGAGTGATTCTGAATGTAACGCCATCAAAGGTTGAGGAATGCTTCTTAGTATCTATGTATTTAGCTTTCTGTACAATGATGCTTTTCTGGCCGTCTCTGACATTTAGCCTCCCAGCTATTAGCATTGGCTTGTTCTCCTCCAATGTATCCTTGATCTCTTTATATGTTCTGGGGAAAACAACGGCTTCTGTTTTTGCAGTTTTATCTTCAATTGTAAGAAAGGCCATCATCTCTCCCTTCTTGGTCGTAATCTTTCTAACTTTTGTGACCATAACCCCTAGAACCAGTAGGTCATTATTTTTCTTTACCTCTAAAGCTTCCATCAGTGGAACAACATTCTTTTGGTCAAAAAATTCTTGAAGGTTATCTAGAGGATGACTTGAGAAATAGAGGCCAAGGAGATCCTTCTCCCATTTGAGGATATCCGCCAATTCCGCTTCTGTATCAGTTGGTAGAGAGGTCTTTCCTATTAAGTCGCTCTTCTTATCTTGCCCATTCATTGAACTATTCATTGCAAAGATATCTATTTGGCCCATCTCTTCGGTTTTTTTATTTGCTTTTATTTTGTTATAGACATCGTCTAGAACATGCAAGAGGGCTCCCCTTGACCCGAATGAGTCCATAGTCCCTGCCATTATTAAGTATTCTATTGCTTTCTTGTTAATATTCTTAAAGTTTCTGTTAACAAAGTCGTCAAGATGTTCATAGGGACCATTTTTTTCTCTTTCCTCAACTACGCTTTGGACAATATCCTGTCCTATGTTTTTAATACCTGCAAGACCAAAGCGAATGCTCTTTTCACCTTCAACTCTGAAGTAGAAGCCACTCTTGTTTACATCTGGAGGGAGGACATCTATTCCAAGCCTTTCACATTCACCAAGGTCCAGGATTACTCTGTCGAATTTATCTAGATCTCCCTCAAGGAGGGCGGCCATATATTCTAATGGGTAGTGTGATTTCAAGTAGGCCGTCCAATAAGCAATTGTTGCATAGGACGCACTATGTGCTTTGTTAAAACCGTAGTTGGCAAACTGGATTAGTCTCTCCCAAATTTTTTCCATATCTTTTTTCTCGTACCCAAGCTTTACACCCCCTTCTACAAATACAGGCTTCTCTGCTTTCATTACATCTAACTTCTTTTTCCCCATTGCCCTTCTTAGGATATCTGCAGCCCCAAGAGAGTAGCCCGCCACAACCTGGGCAATCCTCATAACCTGCTCCTGGTATGAGATAACACCATTAGTTACTGAAAGAATTGGTTCTAGATCATCTATTATGTAATCTGGTTCTTGTTTGCCCTTCTTAACTTCTGCATAATCGGATATGAACTGCATAGGTCCAGGTCTGTATGCGGCTAGGATGTATGAGATGTCTTCCATTGTCTCTGGTTCTAGTAGTTTTATTGTCCTCTTCATCCCTTCACTCTCAAGTTGGAAAATCCCGACAGTATGACCGGACTTGATAAGGTCGTAGGCCTTCTTATCTTTTGTATCTATTGTTGCGAGATCTATCTTTTCTCCTTCTCTTTCTTCTATTTTCTTTAATGCGGAGCCAATGATATTTAGATTTCTAAGTCCCAGGAAGTCGAATTTCATAATTCCTACAGCTTCTAGGTCTGACATTTCATACTGGCTCATACCAATTCCTTCGCCATGTGCGTCTCTTTGAATAGGAACATACTCTACCACTGGCTCTGGGGTAATTATAATCCCACAGGCATGTGTTGAGACGCCCCTACAAAGGCCTGAAACCCTACGAACAACATCTGCAAGGTATCTTGTTTTTTCAGAAGAGTTTATTATCTGGGCAAACTCAGGATTATGCTCAAGCATATAGTCAATATCTTTAGCTTTACCAAAAACAATCTCTACCATCTTAGAAAGTTCGTCTGCAACATCTAGTTCTACACCTATAACTCTTGCAACGTCTCTGATGGCCTGTCTCGTTTGTAATTTACTGAATGTCCCTATCTGTTTAACATTCTCTATTCCATATTTTTCTATTGTGTATTCTATGACTTCATCTCTACGTTTATCTGCGATATCTATATCAAAGTCAGGAGGGCTTGGTCTTTCCGGGTTGAGAAATCTTTCAAAATACAGCTCCCATTCGATTGGTTCAATATCTGTAATGTCGGTAGTATAGGCTACAACAGAACCACATCCAGAACCACGCATACCTACGACGATATCGTTGTCTTTACAGAACCTGACAATGTCTCTAACAATGAGGAAGTAGTCATCATAGCCCTTGTCATGAATTATTTTTAATTCATAATCTATCCTGTCCTTTAATTCTTTATCTAGTTTCCCATACCGATTCTTAGCACCTTCGTAGCTGAGTTCTTTAAGATATTCCTGAGAGGTTGTCCCTTTAGGAAGATCTTTGTAAGGGTTCTCTATCCTCCCAAAGGTTATGTCATATTCCTCGATACTCTCTACAATTTTCTGAGTGTTTTTGAGTGCTTCGGGGATATCTTTAAATAACTCCTCCATTTCCTTGGGTGTTTTTACGTAGAATTCGTTAGTCGGCATCTTCCTTCTATCTGGATCATCCATCGTATATCCATCACTGATGCACCAAAGTATCTCTTGTATTTGAGCATCCTCTTTATCTAGATAGTGGCTGTCACAAGTTGCAACTAAAGGAAGTTCTAGCTCGTCCGCGATCTTAATAAGTCCTTCATTAACAATTTCCTGTTCTTCCATTCCATTCCTCTGGAGCTCTATGTAGAAGTTGTCTTTAAACATTTCTTTGTATTCCTTTGCAGTCTCAAGAGCTCCCTTAAAATTACCTTTTAGAATCGGTTGGCTTACTGGACCTGCTAAACATGCAGAGAGGGCAATTAAACCGTCTGTGTACTTGCTCAAAGTTTCAATATCTATCCTAGGTCTGTAGTAAAAGCCCTCCATATGAGAGACGGATACTATTTTCATTAAATTCTTATAGCCCTCTAAATTCTTTGCTAAAACAACTAAATGAAAATACTGGTTGTCTATACCGTGTTCCTTCTTATCCATACTTCTGGGTGCAATATATATCTCTGCACCAATTATTGGCTTCAATCCCTCGTCCTTCATCGCTTTTTGGAATTTATAAACTCCATACATACTTCCGTGGTCTGTGATTGCACAAGAGTTCATTTTCTCTGCCTTGAGTTTTTCGATTAACTCAGAAATCCTGATTGTTCCATCAAGCAAAGAATACTCTGTATGTAAGTGTAGATGCGTGAACATAACAAATATTGCCCCGATTTGATATACTAAACTATTATGCCAGAAACTGACCAAGAAAAGTCAAATCTTTCTCTAACAAGAAGAATTAAAGACTCCAATATTACTAGAGCTCTAGGCGTATTAGCCCTTGTTTTAGCTTATTATTTCCTTCTTTCCCCTTACACAGAGGGCTTCTTAACAAAAGCCTTTGGAAATGTTGCCAGAGAGACTTCGAACGTAGAAGTCAACTCCTTATCTCCAATATTTGACATCCATGTTTATGCTGGAGAATATAATCTTTCCTCTGTTAAAAGCGCCAATGAACCAATCCGGGAGGCTAGATTCTTTACTCTAGATCCAAGAGTTCTTGCTATGAGTAAATTTTTAAGCGACTACCACTCCCCCATGGCTCCTTATGCAGAAATTTTCATCATAGAGGCTGACAGATACGGCCTAGATTGGAGACTAGTAGCTTCAATCTCCGGGGTTGAATCTGCTTTTGGTAATCTCTTACCACAAGGATCCCACAATGCTTGGGGCTGGAGAGGAATTAAAAAGAATGATGCTGGCTGGAGTATGTTTGATGACTGGGAAGAGTCCATAACCCATGTCACAGAAAGGCTTGCTTTAGGATACGGTACAGATCTTACTCCCTTTGACATCCAGGACACATATTGCCCTCCGTGTGGAGAAACAGGTCTAGATCTTTGGGCACATGGTGTAACTCGATTCATGAATGAGTTAGAATATTATGTAGATAATTTAGAAAATCTTTAAAAATGTTAAAACTATTAATAAGGCTCGCATACTTTTGTGTAATATTCATAGAGGGCTTAATAATAACCAGAATTGCCCTTCTAGGAATGAATGCTAACCTAGAGAACAACTTTGCTAACTGGGTATTTAATACAAGCACTATGTTTGTAAAACCTTTCGAAGGAATCGTTACAAGCTCTCTTCAAATTAACAACTTTACCCTTGAATTAACACCTTTTGTTGCACTCCTTTTCTACATAATCATAGCCTTTGTCCTCTCTGAATTGCTCAAATCATTTTCAAGAGAATAACATTGATGTGATATAATAGCTCTTATGGCACGAATTGACTTGAAGAGTAGCTGCGGCTTCCCAATCGTATATGACGGAGAAGAGCTACAAGTAAAGGATTTTTCCTTTAAAAAGAGAATAGAGATAACGATAGAGGATGTTAGAAGTCAACTTCTAAACAAAGAACTTAATTGCCCCGAAATTTTTTATAAGAAGTATAAAGGCTTAGATAACAACGATCTATACAAAGAAAAGGGTGTTAAGATTAACTTTTACACACTCCCTCCCAATCTTGCTGGAATAGAATTTGTCAAAACAAGAGCTACTAGATGTGCTAAATACCCAAGAATCTTTGACTTTGCTTATGGTGGAGCGACTGTTTTAATCCAGAAATATACAAGTGCAAGAAAAAATAGAGTTATAAAAGCAAGCGTAAAGAAAAAAGACAAAATAATTATTCCTGCAGGTTATGAAGTTGTTGTTGTTAACACTAGGCAAAACTCTAATCTTATTTTTGCTGAATATCATAGTGTAGATGCTAAACCACGGGTTGTTCTTGATGAAAGAAATGGTTTAGCCTATTATATTATTAGGAAGAATGCTAAACAGGAAACTGTCCGCAATCCTAGTTTTAAGATGGTTAATGAAATTGAGAAAGTAGATTGGGACAAAGTAAGGGATGATCTTGGAGTAACTCCCAAGACCCCAATAAATAAGCAAATAATGAGAAAGTATGAAAGATTTGACTGGTTATTTAAAGAAGACTCTGTCGAGATATAGGAATCTCCCCTCTCTTTTTACTGTATCCAAACCCTCCATAAACTCCTCGCCACTGTTACTTTTAATCCCCTTGCTTTCAATTCTCTTTAGCTTTTTAGCTTTAATCTCCATTCCCAAAGCATTCGCTGAAACCACATCTTCTGGTTTTAGTATTAATGTAGACTTTGAACACACCATTACTGAAGAGACAATAGATACTCAACTAGTAATGGAAATTACTAGCCCCTCTCCAAGAGTAATCTCTTACTACACAGCTGTTGTTCCAATTGAAAGATTAAGAGTTACCTGTGAGAAATTCAAAACAGGGGAAGAATTAGAATGTACAACCTTCAACAGAGGTTCTAATACTGAAGTATTAATAAACCTAAACAATGGAGTCGTTAGACCCGGTTCTCCCCTAGAGATATTAATAAAATACTCCCAAGAAAGAGAGGAAGATACTTCTTTTAACATCTCTTCTACAATATTCAATACCGCAACAAGATCAATAGTTATTAAATACCCCAAAGATATGGGTGAGCCACTCTGGTCATCAGACCCAATACAAAACATTAAGGCCATAGAAGACAGGTACGTTGTTCTAATAGAACAGCCACAAAACCCCAAACTTTCAATAGTTTTTGGCGAGAAGTTACTTTATAAATTTGACATAAACAAGGTATTTTCAAATAGTCTTAAAGATGACAACCAAACCTTTGAAATTTATGTCCCCTCCGACACACCTACACAGACAATAATCTGGGAGGAGATCTCCCCTACTCCGACATCTTCTCTGAAAGACGAGGATGGAAACTACATTTTTAAATATCTACTCAGGCCTGGAGAAACTGCTGACTGCAAAATATCTGGATACGTTCTAAAAACAGAAGACTTAGAAACTACTGAGCAGACAAGTTCCTTCCTAACACAAAGTGCTGGTTACTGGTCCATCACGAATAATACAGAATTTAGAAGAATTAACAGCTTCCTAGAGAGAAAAGAGCTTGTAATTCCTCCTACTTTTGATGATGTTGAAACACTTGGGAATGCCCAGAAAGAACTCTTTTACAAATACATATATCAATATGTGATAGAAAGGTTAAATTACAATGAGGAAATACCCCTAGGAATAGAATCTAGCTCTAGAATAGGCGCTCAGACACTCACAGAGGCCCCTAATAATGCTAGTAATATAGATTACTCTGACTTCTATATTGCCTTGCTTAGAAATTACAATGTTCCAAGTAGGCTTGTTGTTGGATATATCTCAAATATAACAGGATACACCTCAGATGGTTTCTACCACCATTGGGTTGAATACCTAGATACAAATCAAAACAGGTGGGTAACAGCAGATCCTTTTCTGGAAGAATACTTCGGAAAAAATCTTTATGGTAGCCCATTCCTAGACCACATAACAATAATAAGGAGGGGGAAATCTGCGGTCGCACCAAAGATATCTTTCTTCCAAGATACGGACTTTATTGTTAAAGCAGAAACAACAAAAGATATCCTCCCCAGATTTAGTATTGACTCTCTTTTCACCCTAGAAAACTACAATATAACAAAGCCATACGCTAAGGGATTATTAAAATTAAAGAACGAGGGGAATATTGCTCTAAACAATATTATTATCTCTAATTCAAATATAGAGAATCTTACAAAATATACAGACCCTGTTAAAAATATGCAGTCCGACATACTGCTCCCCGACGAAGAAAATTACATACAGTTTAATATCCCCCATGAGGAAATTAATTCTACTAACATCTTCGTAGATACCTCTCTTGCAAACCTAGATAGGTATAAGATAGACCAGACTCTCGGGACAATAGTTCAAAAAGAGATTCCGCTCTTAATATCAATCCTTTCAAAATCCCTATCTGTCCTAATTTTCTGTACTTTCCTTTTTCTGCTATACTTTTTAATAAAGCTAAGAAAGAAAAAGGCTTTCAAACGAATAAGGAAGTCATTTACTAAATTATTTAAAAAGAAGAAAAAGTAATGGACAATTCACTCTTTCTCTCAATAATAATATTGCTTCTGATAGTGGTTCTCTTTGTTATGGTTTCTCTTAATTCCAAGAAGATTGACCAAAAGAAAAGAGAGAAACTAATTAAGGAGCTTTATTCATTGGAAAAATCTATTAATAGTGAAGAATTAGCTATTAGAAGAGACGCCATTATTAAGCTAGACAATATCCTTTCTAAATCTCTACAGCTATATTTTAGAAACGATGCATCTTGTGGGGAGAACCTTAAAAGTGCAGAGAAAATATTTAGAAAAAGAGAGTATAATCGTCTTTGGGATGCACATAAGATACGAAACAGAGTTGTTCATGATGACTATGCAGTAAGTAAGGAAGATGCTAGGAAGGCTCTTCAGATATATAAACTGAGTGTTAATAAAATACTTAAATGAGAAAATCCCTCTATTACTTAATAACCTTCTTTGTCATTTTAACAACAGTCTTGGTACTAAAACCTGCTTTTGCAGCAGATGATGTTACAACAACTCAAGAAGAGGCAAAAACAGATGAGGTTATGGTAGATCAGGGAACTACAGAGACTGTTATAGATGATCATACAACTCTATCTGAAAACAGATACTTTGATCTTACCTTAGAGAGAGGTCCTCAAACTCCCTTTGGACAATATGTACCATATACCCTTACTGTAACACCTCATCTAGATTCTTCTAGAACACAGATTCTGTGGAATATGCCTACAACTCTTGAAGCGTATCCAAAGCATAAGGAGTTTGTATCCTTAGAAAAGGATCAGACATATGTATTTGAAGGAAGAATTAAACCTCTAAGAGGGGGAATATATGATTTCTCAATATCTGTAATATCTTGGCAGTATGATACAAACTACACCAACTCTGTTGGAGACAATGTTGTATTTAATGACAGTCTTGTTTTCCAACCAGTTAGTTCATATTACAATTGGATGAATGTTCTAAAGTTTGGTTTATTCTTTGTTGGTTTTGCAATCGCAGTAGTTGTAGCGGTTATTGTAATCAAGAAATACACAAAGAAGGCTAAAAAGTGGTTAACACCACCTAGCTGGTAAACTACAAAGGCTGTTTATTCTGAAATTGTTTCTGGGAATTAATCCTCAAGGAAATATGAGACACTTTTATCCAATTCTTTAGCGATCTTTAAAAGATTTCCTACTGGTGGATATACCGTTCCTTTCTCATACATGCTTATAGATTTGTCTGAGAGCCCTACTCTCATTCCTAAAGTTTTTTGAGAATATCCTTTCTCTTCCCTAGCTTCTCTTAATCTTTGTGCAAATATTTTTGTGTTCATTATTCTCCCATTATTAAATAACGTAATCTGTCCCAAAAAGTTTTATCTCTTTTTATAACTTCTTTCAGAGGTGCGCTTGAAACACTGTAGTGGACTCCATTTTCTTCCAAGACTTTGCCATCTAGATATGGAGGAACTTCTTTAGTCTCTCTTAACTCTTTTATAGTTGTATTCTTCTCCTCGAGCAAGCTTTTTAGTTGTTTAAACTCTTCTTCGTTATCTTTAACCTTAGATCTTAGTTTCAAAACCTTAGATTTTAGTTTTGAATTTGTCTCTTCCAGTTCGGGATATTTCTTAGCTTTCTCTAGTATCTCTCCGTGTTCTTCGCCCTCGAGTAATTTCTTTATGATGTCTTCTTTCTTAGCAGAACTGTATTTGTAGTAAGCCATTTCTCTTGAAGATGGCTCCCTACCAAGTATCTGCTTATATATCTTTTTTACTAAGGGAGACTTCTTAACAGATGGTTTTCTCATAGAAAAAGATGAAGCAGAAGCTCCGCCTTTGGAGAAAGAATCTGTGTCATCACCCTTGTCCCATAAAGGTACATCAACGTTTTTCATACTTATGATTATATTACAACTTGTGGATAATTAGTAGTACGATGGGGGTTATAAAAGCAGGAGACGGGACTCGAACCCGCAACCCTCTGTTTGGAAAACAGATATTCTAACCAATTGAACTACTCCTGCAT
>CAYRDH010000006.1:0-24388 GCA_964423025.1 uncultured Candidatus Saccharibacteria bacterium
TTCTCATAATACCTACTTAACCCAAAGAAAAAGGAAAGTGAAAAAACTCCTAAGAAAATTGTTAGAACAATATTCTTTTTTTTCATATAACTATTCTAAATATCTTTTAACTGCACTAAAACTACTAACAACACCAAGTAAACCACCAAACAAAAGGTGTACTATGTAGTAAATCAGAATAAAAGTAATATTTAGAGAACCTAGAAAACCTAAATTAAAATCTGTAAGAAGCTGATTTATCCAGAATGAAAAATCTGTATTCTGTGTATAGTAGACAGTAATATACCAAGGCACTAGTAGTAAGGTAGCGCCCAAGAAACCTCCAACCAAACCATAGAAGAAACCTTCCAGAATGAAAGGAAGCTTTATAAACTTATCTGTACTACCTACAAGATGCATAATCTGTATCTCATCCTGATGAGCATTAATATTAAAACCAATTGTTATCCTAATTAAGAAAATTGTAATAAGCAGTAGAGTAGAGATAAGAACTATAGAACCAACCGCAATTATCCTAGATAAAGTCTTAAGATTATCTACAACATCCTTAAAATACATAACCTCATCTATATATGCATTAGTCTCTTTCTCTATATTTATATTCTCAATAATCTGGATTAAGGAATCTATGGACTTAGCCCTTATTTCTAGACTTGGAGGTAAAGAATCTGCGGTTACAGTAGATATAAGGTCTGGATTATCTGCAAAGTCATCCTGGTAAATCAGTAGAGCATCTTCTTGGGATACATATTTAATATCTTCAATAAGTTCAGGATCAAAAAGCTTATCCCTTAGAGTTAAAATATCTGCCTCTTTAGCATCCCTCTTAAAAAAGATTATTACCTGTGCCTTCTGTTCATAATATGTAACACCCCTCTGTGCAATTATTGCCATTGAGATGAAAAAGGAAGATATTGCTATTACTATTGTAGAAACAAATATAGTGGATAAAGATAACCACTTATTTCTTTTAATATTCTTTTTTGCAGTACTAAATATTTTTTCTGAAGTCATCTTTATTCTTCCTTACTATTTAAATATTTACGAACAAAATCTTCTAGAGATTCTTTTTCTTTCTTTGTTAGACCTAAATTCTCTAAATCTCTCTCTGTTAAGTTTAACACCAACTCTATATTATTTATTTTAGCATCTAGAAGCTTATCTACAACTCCCTTGTTTAGACCCTTTAAAGTCTTATCTGCTTTTATCTTCTTTTTCTTTTTGTCTTCTTTCTTCTCCTTTTTGTTTTCGTCCTTTTTCTCTTCTTCCTTACTCTCTTTCTTCCCATCTTTTGTTTCCTTCTCATCCTTTTCCTCTGTCTCTATCTTAGAAGGAGCAGGAGGTTTAGGTTTGCCAACAGCATCATAATCTCCCTTAGTGTCTGAGACAATCTTTCCTTTGTCCATACGGATTACTCTTGTCTTCATCTCGTTAACTATATCTCTGTCATGACTTATTACCAGAACGGTTGTCCCTGCCTTGTTAATATCTTTTAGAATGCTTAGTATCTGGAAGGCATTATCTGGGTCTAGGTTTCCTGTTGGTTCGTCTGCAACTAAAAGATCTGGAGCGTTAGCTAAGGCTCTAGCAATTGCTGCTCTTTGTTGTTCTCCTCCAGATAATTGTCTTGGGAAGAGGTGTCTTCTGTCTTGTAGTTTAACCAGTTCAAGAAGGTAATCTGTTGTCTCTTCAATCTCCTTATCTGCTTTCCCAAGTATCTCTAGTGCAAAAGCAATATTTTCATCTAGAGTCTTAGTAGGAAGTAATTTCATATCTTGGAACACTACACCTAACCTCTGTCTATATTGAGGGAGAAGTTTTCTAGGTAATTTGGGAACCTCTATATCTTCAAAGAGAATATTCCCTGCAGTAGGGAGCTCTTCCCTTATTAATAATCTTAGTAGGGTAGTTTTACCAGCTCCAGAAGGCCCGACTAGGAAGGAGAATTCTCCTTTGTCTATTTCAAAGTGTATGTCTTCTAAAGCGATTATGTCTTTGTCGTATTTTTTACTGACCTTGTCAAAAAGTAGCATAGGCAGTTGTCGTAAGTTTATGTACTCATATATATTACTGTAATCTCACCTGAGCTTCAAGAAACTTCTCAATATCTCCATCTAAGACATCTTCAGGATTTTGGGATTCAACCTCTGTTCTTAAATCCTTAACAAGTTTATATGGATGTAGCACGTAGTTCCTTATCTGGTTGCCCCACGCTGCAGCTTTCTGCTCGCCTGTAATTTCAGAAATTTTCTCTACCTGTTTCTCTTCTTTAATCCTCCACAATCTTGCTTTTAATATTCTCATGGCCTCTTTTCTATTTTGTGCTTGGCTTTTGTGTTCTGAGGAGTGGACTGTAATCCCTGTTGGTATGTGGGTAATCTGGACCGCGGAGGAAGTCTTGTTAACACTCTGTCCTCCTGGACCAGAAGAGCGGACCGCTTTAAAGGAAACATCTTTCTCTGGGATCTCTAAATCTTCTTTTTGTTCTTGAGAATCTTTAAGCATCGGTAGGACCTCAATACCCGCAAATGTAGTTTGTCTAAGACCTTGTGCATTGTAAGGTGAGATTCTTACTAAGCGATGGACGCCATGCTCTTTCTTAAGCATACCAAAGGCATAGGGCTCCTCTATTTGGATTGTAACAGACGAAAGTCCTGCTTCACTTCCTTTTGTTATTTCTGTAGTTGTATGTTTCCAACCTTGCTTGTCAAAAAACATCGTATACATCCTGTATAGCATCTCCACCCAGTCATTAGATTCTGTCCCTCCCTGCCCTGCGTTTATGGAGAGGATTGCTCCCAGTGAGTCATATTCTTCCGAAAGGAACTTTCTTAAGGAGAATTTATCTAATTTAGCCTTAATAGCAAGGTAGTCTTCTATGAGGTTGTTTTGTTCAGTCTCCTTTTCTATGGAATTGAAAAGTTCCTCTAGAGATTCTATGTCATCTTGTAACTGTTTTGCTGTTTTAATCTCATCTTGAATTACGGAGATATTAGACATAGTTTCTTTAGCTTTCTCTTGGTCTTTCCAAAAATTCTCATCTAGAGTATCACTCTCCAGAAGTTTTAAATCTCTCTCTTTGTCTGCAAGCCCAAGGCTTTTAATTGTTTCCTCAATATCTCTCTTTAATTCTAGGACGTCTCTTTTGCGTAAATCATTCATAGGTTATATTATATGTTATATGTTCACTTGATTACCAATAGATATATGATGAATTTTTTTAAGAAAGAAAAACCAGAAGAGCAACCTTCTCACAAAAACCTTTTAGATGTAAGAAAGTTTGTTACACTAATAATTATGGATGGGTTGGGTATACATCCAGATAGAGAGGGAAATGCTGTCCTTGCTGCGAAAACACCTTTTCTAGATACCGCCTGGACTTATGGTAGGTCTACCTTGATACACGCTTCTGGGACACACGCGGGCCTTCCTGGAGAGGAACCGGGGAACTCTGAGGTTGGTCATCTTAACTTGGGTGCAGGTCAGGTTGTGTACCAGTCACTGCCAAGAATAAGTGATGCTATTCAAGCCAGCGAATTAAAAGGAAACAATGTTATTAAGGAGATGTTTGCTTTAATTAGGAAGAGAAATACCAAGCTTCATCTTGTAGGTGTTCTTAGCCCTGCAGGTGTTCATGGCCATATTGCACACCTTTTCTCAATACTAGATTTGTGTAAAGCAAACAAGGTAGATCCATATATTCATGTTATCTTAGATGGTAGGGATACAACCCCTATGGAAGGGCATCTTCATGTCAAAAAGCTCGAGGAGAAAATGGAGGAGCTAGGAATAGGGAAGATAGCGTCCATGCAGGGGAGATTCTATGGCATGGATAGAGATAATCGTTGGGATAGAACCCAACTCGCTTATGATGTTATGGTTGGAATTGCCGAAGAGTCTTTTACTAATCCTGTGGAGGCTGTAAACATGGCTTACCAGATGGGGGAAGATGACCAGTATTTTAAACCTAGGGTTAGGGTAGATGAGAACAATAAACCTGTAGGCCCTGTTAAGGATGGGGATGCTATTCTTTTCTGGAACTTTAGAGAGGATAGGGCAAGACAATTAACTAAGGCTTTCGTAGTTAAACAGTTTACAGAATTTAACAGGAAGAATTATCCTAAGGATATATATTTTGCAACTATGACTGGTTACGAGGAAGGACTCCCAGCGAATCCAATATTTCCTCCTCTACCAATTAAAAAACCATTGGCTGAATATTTAGGGGAAAATGGGAAGACTCAGTTCCATATCTCAGAGACAGAGAAATTTATGCATGTTACTTATTTCTTCAATGGTGCTACTGAGCAACCACATCCAGGAGAGGTGTTTTTTAAGATTCCTTCAGCAAGGGTTGTGGATTATGCTGAAGTTCCAGAGATGAGTTCATATGGGATTAAAGATGAGGTTGTAAGAAGAATAAAGAATATTGGAAATACTCATTACGACTTCATACTTCTTAATCTTGCAAATCCAGATATGTTGGGACACACAGGAGACTTTAAGGCGACTGTAAGGGCAAACGAGGTTGTAGACGAATGTGTTGCAGAGATATCTAAGGAGACATTAGCTGCAGGTGGTGCGGTTATAATAACTGCAGACCATGGTAACTGTGAGACCATGATAAACAGAACTACAAAACAAGTAGACATTGCACATACTAACAACCCAGTCCCTTTGACTATACTAACAAGTATGAATGAAATTGAAGCGAAGGTAGGGGTTCCTTTAATGAGGATAGGGACCGGTCCTAGGGCGAATGAAACAGGATTACTGGCAGATGTTGCTCCTACGGCACTTGGCCTAATAGGAATGGATTCTCCTGCAAATATGACGGGTGTAGACCTACGTGGTGTGCTTTAAAATAGTTTTGTAATTTGCTATTCTGAGACATATCCTATTTTAAGAATTATAAGGACATAGTTGTGAGAATGAACAATAGTAGAAAAAAGATATCCTTTTTAACAATATGTTCTTATATTACCCTCTCCATTTTGTTTTTCTTCTTTCTAAATTCAACTTCTTTCATGGGAGTATTATCATCTTCTTTTGGGAAGGTTTATGCTCAGGAAGAATCTGAGCCGACCTTTAAGCTTTATCCCCCAGGGGGAAGAGTTCTTAACAAAGACCAAGGCTTTGTTGTGGATGTATTAATAGATACTGCAGGGGAAGAGATAATATCTGCGAACTTTGCGCTTCTATTTGACCCAGAAGTTCTACAAGTTAAGAAAGCGGAGAGAAACAATTCTCTCTTTTCTCAATTTCCTGATGACCAGGCAAGCATAGACAATGATAATGGCGTTATATATCTCAGTGGATTTACTCAATCAGGGACAGACGCTCTATATTCTACCCAGGGAGACCCAGATGTTTTTGCAAGGATAACATTCCAGGTATTAGAGCTGGGAGAAACCACATTAGATTGGGAATATGGAGATAGTGCTAATTTCGGTACAGAGATTTATGGAGATGGTAGTCCACCTCAAAATATTCTTAGGTCTAAACCCAATTCTGCAACATTTACAATAGGGGAAGAGATATTGGATCCTTCTAATTTGAACACAGGCTTTTCGGTGGATAAATATATAATTGTTACAGGTGCCGTCCTTCTTCTCTTTGGTGGCTTTATGGTGTTTACTAAACCAAGGAGCTTTAAGAAGAAATCTGGGACAGTAGTAATCTATGATGAAGAATAGTCTCTCTGGTCAAAATCCTCTCAGTAAAGATTCCAATATTAAAGTAGCATTAGTAACAGAATCTCTCTGGAAGATGGCTGGTTCCAACCGTGTCCTTGACGTTTTTGCAGAGATCTACCCTCAGGCAGATATTTTCGCACTATTTGGGCAGAAGGAAAATCTCTCTTCAAATTTAAAGGGGAGAAAAATAAGGTTTACATTTTTAAATAGAATCCCATTCATAAAGAAAATTTACAGATACACTTTCTTTCTTTGGCCTATTGCAATAGAGAATCTAAACTTGTCAGATTATGATTTAATAATATCTATTAGTAGCTCTGTAGCTCATGGAGTAATAACGCCAATGGATTCCAAGCATGTAGTCTACCTAAATACCCCAATGAGATATGCCTGGGACCTGACATCTCTTTACAAAGAGGTTGTAAATTTTGGTTTCTTCAAAAAGATTGTAAGAGATTTCTTTCTTACAATAAACAGGGCTTGGGATGTTGTAGCTGCGAGAAGAGCAGGGGTAATAATTGCTAACTCTAAGTTTGTTTCAAGACGAGTGAGGAAATATTGGGACAGGGAAGTTGACGCTGTTATATATCCACCCTCTGGGAGATTCTCTGGAGAGATTAAAAAGGAGAGAGGAGATTACTTTGTAGCAGGTGCGCCATTTGAGCCTAACAAAAGGGGAGACTTTCTTTTAGAATGTGCAAAGGAGTTAGGGTTTAACCTGAGGATAATAGGTGGAGGCTCTATGAAGAAGAATTTAAAGACGAAGTATGGAAAGTATCCAAATATAGAGTTTCTGAATTGGATAACCGAGGAGGAGAAATGGGAGTTATTATCTAATGCGAAGGGTTTTCTTGTCGGAGGGATTGAGGACTATGGCATTTTTAGTTGTGAGGCTATTAGTTGTGGAACTCCAATATTAGCTTACAATGGCGGGGGTAGTGTAGAAATTATAAAGGAGAGAAGAAGTGGACTTTTCTTTAACAGCTGGAAGGTCAAGGAGTTTGAGAGAGTTATGAAAAAGTTTAACGAAACTGAGTGGAAATATGAGGATATTGTGAAGTCTTTGGATAATGCAAACAGGCAGGATAGTTTTAAAAAGGAAATAATCTCCTTATTGGTTGAATAGCGGAGGCATTTTTGATATCATTTTTCTACCTTCTAGATGCCAAGATAGCTCAGTTGGTAGAGCATCTGTCTGAAGAACAGGGGGTCCCCAGTTCGAGCCTGGGTCTTGGCATATTCCTACAAGAGTAGGAGAAGTAATCCCCCGAGAATAATCCTGTATATACCGAATACTGTTAACCAATTCTTCTTTTTGAATCTTTTTAAAAGTAGTATAGAGAAATAACCAACAATCCCCGCAGTTATTATCCCGAGTATTTCCTCTATTCCAAAAGAGTTTATATTCGTTTCTTTCATGAACTCATACCCAGATGCGCCTATTAGTACTGGTAGGCCAAGTAAAAAGGAGTACTGTAGTGCAGTAAACTTGTTTAAGCCCAACGCCATTCCTGCAATAGTAGTTATCCCAGATCTTGATGTCCCAGGAATTAGGGCCAATGACTGTGCTATCCCCATAATTATGGACTCTTTCCATGTAACCTCCTCTACTTTTTTCTCAGCTGTATTTCCACTGTTTCTTTCAAGGATAATCATTGCTATTCCCCAAAGGATTAGAGACATAGAAAGAAATATCGGGGCTCTTAAAGTTTCCTCAATGAATGTCTGAAAAAGAAGGCCAATAATTCCGGCAGGGATGCTAGATACAAATATCTTAAGGTAAAGAGACATTTTTGCTTTGCTAAATATATCTTTGAAAAGAACTTTGGAGAAATAGAGTATTAATGCAAGGGTAGTACCTAGATGAAGAGTAGTAAGGAAGTATGTTGTAGCATCAAAATTTAATAATTCTGAGCTAATGAGGAGGTGGGCGCTACTTGAAACGGGGAGTAGTTCTGTAGTTCCTTGGACGAAAGCAAGTACTAGGTGTTTTAGGATATCCATATTTTTCTTGTGTTAGATAATTTGTGTTATTGACATTATATATAAATTTGCAGAGAAATTTCATAAACAGGAGAAGATGTGTCTAATTGTGCTCCTATATTGAAAAATATCGTATAGATTGTTATTATATTCAAGCCTAGCTTAAAGGACATTGCGAGAGTAGTTCAGCTGGCTAGAACGACACATTGCCAATGTGTAGGTCGCGGGTTCGAACCCCGTCTCTCGCTTTCCACTTCAATTGAAATTATTCCTACTCGCGTTTTTTGTTGTTGCCCAATTCCTTCTTTATTGCCTTAAGGACTCCATTATCAAGGAGCTTGTCTCTGTTTAAGTATATATAAATGATTATTCCTAAAAAGATTAGGCCGAGAGATACATTGTTGAAGGTATCTATTATCTTCTTAATTTGGTCCCAGTTAAAACCAATTTCTGCACCAAGGAGTGCAAAGCCATAACCATAGACTATTGTCCCTCCGAATACCGCAAGTGAAAAGAGGGGGATATTTAATCTCACATAACCACCTATTAAAGTAGCAACTATTCTTAGCCAAGGGACAAAACGGGTAATTAAGATGTAGAAGACTCCTTTCTTTCGAACAGATTTGTAACCTTCATTGTAGGATTTCTCATTAACCCCTAAAACTTTACCCTTACCTTTCGTTAGAAATTTTAGAAAATCTTTGTTACTGAAATAGTAACCTACAAAGTAGGTTAAATATGCTCCTGTGACCTCCCCTAATGCGGCAACGACAGCAATTTCTAAAATGTTCTGAGGCATTATCGCTCCGGCCATTGCTATCACAATCTCTGCAGGAAAAATTCCGAGACATGCTAAAAAGACACCCCAATATCCTAAATTGGCAAACCAGAGAGTTATCTCTTTTAGTATTTCACTTATCACAATATGATATCTTAGCAGATTATATTTGAAAAAGTATAGGTTGTTTAAATCAGGAGGGTTGAATGCTAATATCTATATATGGACAAGGTTGTAGACAATAATATTAAAGAGAAGAAGAGATCTTTTCTAAAGGAGAGGATTATGAGGTTTAAGATTGTAGCTCTTATTAGGAAGAACCTTCCTCTATCTATTTTCATCTTTTTATTGATACTCTCTTTCTTGGTGGGCCTCTGGGATGTAAAGAAATATGAGCTATATGATTTAAGTGGAGAAGTTGTATCTGACGCAATATCCTCTTCGGTTGATAAGTACTTGAAAGAGAATATTACAGGAGAGAATTATTTTCTTCTCAGTCCATCTTCTCTTGAAAAGGATCTCTATTTACAAGTTCCCAAGTTAAAATCTGTAAGAATTGAAAAGGTTGCACCTAACAAGCTGGTTCTCTTTCTAGAAGACTTTGACGAGAAGTATGTTGCATACCTTAGAGACCAAGAGTGCTACCTTCTTGCCCAAGAGGGGATAGTTTTAGATACAGTATGCGAAGAGTCCGAAGAGGGATGTTGTCAGCAGTATGCTTTGGACAATTCTTTGACATATTTTTCTTCTGGGGAGGTTGAGCCATCTATCTCTGAGGGAGACAAAGACAAACTCTTAATAATGGAGGAGGTGGGTAAAATTGTTAAGGTTGTAGAGACCTTCAATTACAGAATTAAGAGAATTGTTTTAAATAAGGAAATTGTAGAACTGTATGATGAGAGTGATAGAGTTTTTAGGTTTACAATTTCTGCAGATATTGATATACAGTTAAAGAGATTTATCGTTGTTGCAGGAAAGATAAATTCAGAAGAGATGGATTTCTCATCCTTAGATTTGAGGTTTGAAAGACCTGTGATGAGAGAGTGAAAAGTTCTTGCTAAAATAGCTAATATTGATTATATTATTAAGTAGAGCTTGTTTAATTAGAATTTTTGTATATAATAAATTTAAAGTAAAATTACTGCCTCTTAACAAATATGGCACGCAAAATAATAACAGCAATAGACGTAGGTTCTTCCAAGATCACGACAGTTATAACCTCAGTAGAGGATAATCAACAACCCACAGTTATAGGTGTTTGTTCACATCCAAGTAAAGGAATAAAGAAGGGTGTAGTTGTGAATATAGATGATGCTACCGCAGCAATATCTGAGAGTGTTACCGCAGCAGAGAGAATGGCTGGAGTAACAGTTTCTGATGTTTATGTATCTATAAATGGTGAGCAGGTAACTAGTTTAAACAACAAGGGAGTTGTAGCAGTTGCTGGTTCGGAAATAACAATAGATGACACATACAGAGCAATAGAGAATGCTAGGACACTATCTTTACCAGACAACCTAAACCCCATCCATATTATTCCTAGGGAGTTTGTTGTAGATAACCAAGGTGGAATAAAGTATCCAATAGGAATGAGTGGTGGAAGACTTGAAGTTGAAACACATATAATCACGGCACCTAATTCTTACTGGCAGAATATAAAGAAATGTGTAGACCAGATAGGTTCCAATGTATATGACGTTATCTTTACAGGTTGGGCTTCTTCTCTTTCTGTTTTAACTGAAACAGAGAAAGAATTAGGAGTAACTCTTTTAGATATTGGTTCAGGCACAACAAGTATCTGTATATTCCAGGAAGGTGCAATTATATATAGTGGTTGTATTCCTCTAGGTGGAAACAGTATTACTAGTGATATCGCAATAGGATTGCAGGTCTCTTTGGAAGAAGCAGAGAAGATTAAGGTAAATATGTCAGACCTTCTAGATAATAAATATTCGGAATCAAAGAGCAGGGATTTAGATTCAACACCTGCGTTACTTAGAAAAGAAGACGAACCAAAGAAAAAGAGTAAAGGACCAGAGATAGATTTGAATGTAATTGGAGTAGACAAGAAAGTTTCAAAAGAAATGTTGCAGAAGATTGTAGAAGCAAGGTGTGAAGAGATATTTGAAATGGCTAAGGAGAATGTCACTAAAGCAGGATACGAAGTTGCAATGCCTGCAGGTATTGTTCTTACCGGTGGAAGTAGTTTATTAAAAGACCTTACTAAATTAACACAGAACATCTTTGGTGTAGCAGCAAGAGTTGGTTATCCTTCAGGCCTTACAGGAATGGTAGAGGAGATATCTGAGCCTTCATATGCTACTGTTCAAGGATTAATAAAGCATGCTCTTGATGATGATGTCGAAATCTCTTCATCTGGAGATAAGGGCTCTGCTAATATAGGAGGATTCTTTAATAAAGTTATAGAGTGGTTTAAGTCTTTACTGCCCTAGAAGATAATTTAATTTAACAGTAAAGTAGAATGTTAGTAACAACGAATGTTGATCCAGTTGCCAAAATTAAAGTTGTAGGAGTTGGCGGTGGAGGCTGTAACGCAATAAATACAATGATCTCCGACTATGAAATCAACGGTGTTGAATTCATGGCGTTTAATACAGATGCTCAGGCATTAAAGATGTCTCAGGCACCAATAACACTCCAATTAGGAGAGGAATTAACCCAGGGATTGGGGGTTGGTGGTAATTATGAACTAGGAGCACAATCAGCAGAAGAGAGCTTAGACCAAATCCAGGAGCTTCTTGAAGGAGCTAATATGGTATTTATTACTGCAGGAATGGGTGGTGGAACAGGAACAGGTGCTGCTCCAATAATTGCTGGAGTTGCTAAGAATATGGGTGCACTTACAGTAGCTGTTGTTACAAGACCATTTGACTTTGAAGGAACCAAGAGAAAAGAAATAGCAGAGGAAGGAATAAATGCATTAAGAGACAAAGTAGACACTCTTATTGTTGTTCCAAACCAGAGATTATTAGAGATAGTAGATGACAGTGAGAGATTGTCTTTCATAGATGCTATGAAGAAAGTAGACTCCGTCCTTGCTGAGGGTGTAAACAGTATTTCTAGCTTAATTAGTCAAACAGGATATATTAACGCTGACTTTAATGACGCGAAATCTGTAATGGAGAATGCAGGAACAGCATTAATGGGTATTGGTAGAGCAAGCGGAGAGAACAGGGCTGCCAAGGCAGCAAGAGAGGCGACAACCAGCCCTCTGTTGGATATGTCTATAGAAGGTGCAACTGGAGTACTTTACAATGTTGTAGGTTCCGACCTAACACTCCCTGAGATTAGCCTTGTATCCGAACTTATTAAGGAAGCAGTAGATCCTGCAGCAAATATTAAGTTTGGTGCGCAGATAGATCCAGAGTTAGGAGAGGAGCTTTCTATAACCATCGTAGCTACAGGTTTTGATGAAAAGAAACAGGTATTTACTAGAAAACAGCAAGATTTCACGACACCAGGGTCTGTTAGGACATTTGGATTTGATTCTGATGAAGACGAAATAACAGAAGTTCAAGAAGAGGACAGTTCCGAATCATTTACAACAGATACTCCACAGGAAGATCTTCCATCCTTTGAAGAAGATGAGACCCCAGATATAGAGGAGGTAAAGAAAGGAAATATCCCTGATGATATAGGAGACGATCCTTTAGATGTTCCTGCCTTTATGAGAAAGAAGGATGGCAATTAGGTCCTCATAATGCTATAAATCTATTATGAATTCACTAAGTTCTACGACTAAAAGGAGTTCTTCTTTTGGGGTAAGTATAATTCTTCCCCTTTTGATACTTTCTGCAATAGGAATATTAACACTTCTCTCAACAACGATACTCCCAAAGGGTGGTTTTGGAAATTTAGAAATTGTTTACAAACAAATCCTCTTTGTTATATTTGGTTTTGTTCTTTTTTTCTTAGTATCCAGGGCAGATCTTTCTTACATCAAGCATTGGCAAAGCATTTTTATAATATATCTTCCAACTCTAATCCTTTTAATTGTGACCTTACTCTTTGCTCCAACAATAAACTTTGTAAGGAGGTGGCTAGTTATTGGCGGTATACAGATACAGCCATCTGAGATAGCTAAGCTAGTAGTAATCATTTATACCGCTGTTTTAATGTCTAAAAAAGAGAGTTTTAATGAATGGTTACTCTTTGGAATATCTTTTCTTTTAACTCTGCCATTTGTTGTTTTAATATATCTTGAACCAGATGCAAGTATGTCCTTTCTTACACTCTTAGTTTGGTTCTTTGTAGCTTTCATGGGTCTTACAAACCCACTAAGAAATACAGCAGTCTTACTTGTTCTAAGTCTTGTTTTTGGAGGCTTCCTCCTAGGGACAATAACGGGTAGTCTTGGCTGGTATCTGTTAATAATTCCTGGTGTAATATTAACGATCTTTATATTCTATTCTAAAAACACCTGGAGAAAGGCTGTCGTTATATCCTTAATAGTTGGTGTTTTCTTAGGGTTGCTAACCTCTGTAATATGGCAGGGTTTACTTCAAGATTACCAGAAGGACAGGATAGTGGCATTCTTAAACCCCTCCGAAACTGAATCTGACATTGGTTTTAATATAAACCAAGCTAGAATTGCAATAGGGTCAGGGCAATTACTAGGGAAGGGCTTTGGTAATGGAACTCAGAGTAAGAGAGACTTTCTTCCTGAGCACCAAACAGACTTTATATTTGCTTCCTTTGCAGAGGAATTTGGTTTACTAGGGAGTCTTTTTCTAATTGGTTTGTATGGCTATTTAATAGTTCGTTGCTTCTTAATAGCTATGGATACTTCCAAGAAACAATTTCTTTCTCTTCTTGTGCTGGGTATAGGTATAAAGCTTCTCTTTGAGGTCTTTATTAACTTAGGAACAAACACTGGGACAATTCCAGCCACAGGTATACCACTTCCTCTTATGAGTGCAGGAGGGAGTATAACAATTATGACGCTTCTTGCTTTTGGCTTGGTCCAGAATGTTAAAAAAGAGAACGATACAATGAAAGCTAATGTGATGCTTCAGGAATAGGTTCGTAGTCCCATAGTAAGGTCTTTCTTTTCTTGGTATAATCCTTATTGTATTTGCACTTTAACACTTTAACTAAAGTCATTCTCTAACCCGTTAGGAGGTTGTAATGTCTAAAACTTTCTGGATGAAATTCCTTGCCATCGTCCTTATCTTGTCTCTGCTGGGCCTCATTCTTGTGGTTGTCGTCTTCAGCGGTATCGCGATAACAAAATTGATTGAAGAGGCAAAGCCTGGATCCACCGACGAAGGGATAGAAATTCATGACAGGGATCGTCTTTCGCACGAAGTGTCAGACAATGTTTTTGTAAAGATCCTTGCTCTCGGATTCCTCTTTCTTCTTATGGTTGGGATAGTTGTTTGGCTAATAATAATTAAAAGATGAAAAAGTTAAAGTGCAAGAAGCTTGGGAGAGATTATTATGTGTGGTATATACCATCTTACTCATAATCTCGTTAGTCCCAAGCTTTTTTCTTTATAAAGTTGACTTTTTATAAATATTAAATTAAAATCCCTCATGATGGCAGACACAAAGAAAACAACCACAAAACCAAAGAAAGAAACAACAGAGAAGGCAGTTAAATTTGCCGTTATCAAATTAGCTGGTTCACAGCTTAAAGTTTTCGAAGGAAAACAGTACGAAGTTAACAAGCTATCTGGAGAAAAAGGAGATAAGATAGAAATTAAGGACGTTTTACTTGTTTCAGATGGTAATGACACCAAAATAGGGAAACCATTGGTTAAAGACGCTAAGGTAGAGCTAGAGATCACTTCCCAGAAGAAGGGTGAGAAGATAGATGGCCTTATTTACAAAGCAAAGTCTAGATATAGAAAAAGATACGGTTTTAGACCAGAGATAACAAGAGTACTTGTTAAAAAGATATCCTAATGTCCAAGAAATATTTTTTCCAAGCAGGGAGTTTTCCAAACCTCTCATATGTAGAGCTGGTATCTGTATTCCAGTTATATGGATTAAGCAAAGATAACATACACCTCTTTACAGAGGATATATTCGTAATTAAAAGCGATGACGTTACTGAAGAAGTCCTAAGTAAGATATTTAATAGGCTAGGGGGCTTTGTAAGATATGGGCAGATTATAGAGAATACGGAAACTTTTCTAAAAGAGTTTAGAAAAAGTGAAGACAGAGTAGTTTTTGGTATAAGCTTATTAGGAGAACTAGATAGGTCAGAAGCAGGAAAAGATAATACCTTTATTAAGAAACTCGCTAATCAGGTTAAGAAGGGACTTAGAGAGAGTGGATTATCTGTAAGATTTTTAATTCCAAGGGGAAAGGGATTTGAACTTAATGCCGCCCAAGTTATTAACAATGATATCCTTGAAAAAGGCTTTGAATTGTCAATTATAAGAAATAGAGAAAGAGGGGAAGAAATATATGGTAATACAATTGCTATCCAGGATTTAGAAGGCTATGTAGAAAGAGATATGAATAGGCCATATTCTGACATTAAGATGGGTGTGTTACCTCCCAAGCTTGCCAGAATGATGGTCAACTTCGCAGGATTAAAAGAAGGAGCCATATGGGACCCCTTCTGTGGATCAGGAACTGTCCTGATGGAAGCTGCAGTCTTGGGTTACAACTTCTTAGGTTCGGATATAGATGAAAATGCTCTCTACTACAGTGAGGAGAATATTAGATGGTTAAATAAAAAAGGCTATCTAGGAGATATAGTCTACGAACTTTTTAAGTTAGATATTACATCTCCAGAGAAGGAGATTATTAAAAAACTAAAACACACAGATATAGATGCAATAATTTGTGAACCTTTTATGGGACCTCCACAGAAGGATTTGGTATCCAAAGAAAGGGCGGAACAATTACTAAACTCTGTAAAGGACTTATATACCAGTCTTTTTAGGATGCTAGACGAGGAGGTTGGAGTTCGTGGTTCAAGGATGGTTTTAATCATCCCTTCGTATAAAACTAACGATGGGTGGAAGACCTTTAGTATATACGACTTAATTAGTAATAGATGGAAACTTCTAAACTCAGAACTTTCTCCTAACAAGGACTTGAAGTGGGGTCGTAAAAATAGTATTATCACAAGGAACATTTACATACTACAGAGAACGTAGTATTTAGATAATTTGAAATTACAAAAGCAATGTCACATGTTGCGGCAGCAGCGACATCATCTAACTTTGGGAATGTTGCTGGAAAAAGATTAGGACTTAAGAAATTTGCAGGGGAAGCTGTTAAGGCAGGTAACATAATTGTTAAGCAGAACGGTTCTGTTTTTCATCCTGGCAAGAATACATACATATCTAAAACCCACTCCATTCACGCTAAGATAGACGGTGTAGTTCAATTTAGAAGAATGACAGGTTTCAAGAGAGGGCAATTTTATATAGATGTGGTAGAATCAAAGTAGTATTATGCCTAAGTCCAAATTTGTACAGATAGAGAGCAAAAATGCTCTTTTAGAGTTGTTAAGAGAGGGTAGAGATTTTGAAAAGATCTTTGCTGTTGGTAATGCTTTTAAAGATCCCAAGAGCAAAGAGATATTCGAATTGGCAAGAAAAAAGAATGTCCCCATTATTAAAGTTTCCAGAAGAGTTATAAATAGAAAGCTAAGAAGTTCTTCTTCAGAGAGCATTATTGGTTATATGTACTCTCAAAATGATTGGAAATTAACAGAGCTTTTAGACAAGATTTACCAGAGTGGAAAGCAACCATTTTTCTTAATCCTAGACGATTTGAAATATACCCAGAATGTTGCAGCTATAATGAGAACTGCATTTGGTGTTGGCGTTAATGGTGTTATTGTTAATCCTCAGAAAAAGAGTTTAGTATCTGATGAGACTCTTAGAATATCTATGGGTGCAGCTGAAAGAGTTCCTCTAGTAGAGATGAACCTTTTCAACGCCCTTAAGACACTTAAGGAGAATGATATTAAGGTATATGCAGTAGATATGGAGGGTGAACCTTATTATGAGAAAGATCTAACAGGACCAATAGCATTTGTTTTAGGAGCAGAGGATGTAGGTATTTCAACCGGCATTATGGAGAGAGTAGATGGCAAAATCTCTATCCCTATGAGAGAAGGTATCGGGTCTCTAAATGTTAGTGTAAGTACAGGAGTATTAACCTACGAGAAGTTAAGACAAGAGGTTACTAATTCTAAAGAAGCTTAAAGTCTGACTATTCTTCCTGTTCTAGGAGTTTCTCCATTAAGTCTTTTAATTCCTCTTTTGTGTTGTATCTAATTACAACTTTCCCTCCCTTAGTCATTTTTGTAATATTTGCAGTGTAGCCAAGCCTTTTACTTAACATCTCAGAATATTTTTCTGTTTCCTTGTCGCTTTTCTTCCAACTTTTTGTGCTAGAACCCTTTCCGTAATTAATCTTTCTAACCAAGGCTTCTGTTTCTCTAACGCTCATACCTCTTTTAACAACAAGGTCGGCAGCTGCTATTAATGAAGTGTCATCCTTTAGACCAAGTAGTGCTCTTGCATGGCCCTCTGTTAATTTACCATTTAGAACATCTTCTTTTACTTCCTCTGGGATAGCTAGAAGACGAATCTTGTTTGTAATTGTAACCCTGTTTAAACCAACCTTTTTAGCAATGTCATCTTGTGAGACCCCGAATTCATCTATCATTTGTTGAAATGCGTAAGCTTCTTCTAGGGGGTTAAGGTCTTGTCTTTGTATATTCTCTATAAGGGCAAGTTCCAACATGTCCTGTGGAGAGCTCTCCTTTATTACAATAGGGACGGTTTTAAGTCCTGCTAATTGAGCAGCTCTTAATCTCCTTTCACCAGCTATAAGTAAGTATTTGTCAGACTCCTTGTCTTTTGTGATGATTAAAGGTTGTATAACACCTTTTTCTCTAATGGAGTCTGCAATCTCTATTAACTCCTCTGGATCTATTTGCATTCTTGGTTGGTAAGGATTTGGCTCTATCTTTGTTATATCGAAATTAGGATTGTAGGCACTACTAGAGTTATCTATCTCTTTAGAATCTATTAATGCTGCTAATCCTTTTCCTAATCTTTGTGTGTTACTCATACTAATTGAATTAAAAATTTAAACTTTAAAACGCTTTATAAATTCTCCAGCAAGCTTTTTATATGCTAATGCCCCTGTGGATTTGTCATCATATTGTAATATCGTCTGGCCATAAGATGGAGCCTCTGACAATCTTACATTTCTTGGAACAATTGTCTTAAATGCCGTGTCTTTGAAGAATTCCTTAACATCACTAACTACATTCTCTGACAATTTGGTTCTGCTGTCATACATTGTTAATATTACACCCCCAATTACAAGCTTAGGGTTTATACCTTTAATAAGCTTTGTTGTCTCTATAAGCTGTCCTAGGCCCTCTAGGGCGAAATATTCACACTGTATAGGGATAAGAAGATAATCTGCAGCACTTAGTGCATTTATGGTTAACAAACCCAGTGATGGGGGACAATCTATGATCACATAATCAAAATCTTCAGACATCTGGCTTATCGCTTTTTTAAGAAGAGATTCTCTTGTAAGCATATTTACCATCTCTATCTCTGCTCCTGCTAGTGAAAGATGTGAAGGAACAAGAAAGAGGTTGTCAGTAGAGGTAGAGACAAACACTGAGGATATGGAATCTCCTTCTACAAGGACATCGTAAATGCTTTTGTAAGGAGCTTCGTCTGCAGTATTCCAGCTCTGTTTGTCAAACTGTTGTGTAAATCCTAAACCAGAGGAGAGATTAGACTGCGGGTCCATATCTATGACTAAGACCTTTTTCTTCCTTGCAGCAAGGCTTGCTCCAAGATTCATGGTTGTGGTCGTCTTTCCGACTCCTCCTTTTTGATTAGCAATTACGAAGGTTTTCATATTTCTACTTTATCATGTTTCACAAATGATTTCTACAAGCTTGGGTACTCTTGGTGTGTAACGATTCTAAATTCAGAGAAGGGGAAATAAACAATCCATGCTTTCCCTTTTATATCCTTTTCAGGTATTGGGCCGAATACTCTAGAGTCAGAGCTGTGTGGTCTGTTATCTCCACAGACAAAATATTCTCCAGCTGGAACCTTTTTAGAGTCTCCCTCCTTTAGGTATTCTCCACCATTAGTATAGACGGAGTCTGCTAAGTAGTCAGATTCATCTAAAAGCTTGTTATTAACATATAATTGGCCATCTTTAAGCATCACTGTGTCTCCTGGAAGACCTATGACTCTCTTAATAAAGTCTTGGGTGTCAGAATATTTAAAAATGATTACATCACCTCTCTCTGGTTCTCCTATTCTGTAGGATATTCTGTTGGCCATTAAGTATTCACCATTCTTGTAAGTTGGGTGCATAGAGTTACCAATAACCTCGTGTGGGGTCATTACAAAGATGTAAAGGACTATTGATATTACCAATGCAACAACAACGGTTTCTAGTAGTGAAACAATAAATTTCCCAACAGAAGCAAACGCCGAGGAAACTTTCTCAGTCTTTGTTACTTCTTCTTGTGTAGCTTCGTACATTATCTTAACCTTCTGCAAAATTATTTCTACGTGCTCTGTATAATAGTAATCCAAAAGGAGGAAATATGCAATTAAATTCCCTTATTGCTTTACTAGTAGGGGATTTTTGCTATAATTGGAGATGGGAAAGCACACTGCTTTAAAAGCAGAGGGTCGAGATAGAAATGAAGCCCTGAGAAATTCAGGCAAAAGAATAATTTGCGATTCTTTATTACTTGCTGCAGAAATTATTGAGAAAAACAGAAATGTTTGGGATTTGGTTAGAAGAGGTATTGTAGACGACCAGAATGAATTGGTTCAGTCTGTGGGGATTCTTCTGGGAATGGAGATGGATAGGAAGAGGGAAAGCCCCAGAGGGGGTACTTTGGCAGATAAGTTGGATTTTACTTTCGGATGGAAGTATCAGGCTCTTAAGGAAAGCGATTTTGAGGAGATAGTTGATGAATATACAGCAATAAGGGAATGGTTGAAGGATCCAAACTCTGAGGTCTAGAAAATACCGCTACGGGGAATCGAACCCCGGTTTACAGGATGAAAACCTGTTGTCCTAAACCACTAGACGATAGCGGCACAACGAAAAGATTTTACTATAATTAACCAATTTTGTGAAGTTAAAGAAATCCTTAATGATTAAGCTCTTTAAGGATCTGTTGTTCTTCTGCAAATGTTGCTCTCCTGTACTCGTTTAATTCTCTATCATAAACATAGCGTCTTCTACATTTACATTGGATCATAGTCCTGTTTTCGGATAGCTTCCCCAATTTAGTTGCCTTATCTAGAGGGTATGTACAACCAACACAGAGTCTCTTTTCCAGTAACACTTCTTGAAACGGTCTTACTAGTTTCTTTACCATTTTTCTGTTCTTTAAGTAATATATGCCGAAGAGAGGACTCGAACCTCCACGGGAGATTATCCCACATGCTCCTAAGGCATGCGTGTCTGCCAGTTCCACCACTTCGGCATAACAATGATTATTTTACTAAATAATTAAGTTTTTTAGTAGAGGAGGATAAAATTTTTAATTCCGAATGATTGTAGCGGTTTTCATAAATTTGAATACGTCCTCTGGTCCAGTTTCGTTAATAAGGTCTATTGAATAATAAGCTCCTTCAATCTGGCCCTCTACTGTGTAATCAGTATGTCCATCTGTGAAGATTATTGTGGTGAAGATAAACTCTCTGTTTTGACCTTTATATGTCTCCATCTTCATCTTTTTAAAGTCCTGACCCTGTATTGATCCTTTCTCAAGTCTCTTCGCAACATCCTTACTTATTCTGTTTATAGCAAATCGTGCTTTAAATGGATTTCGTAGAGTTCTTAACTTCTCATTGAAGATCTCAATATATTTTGTATCGGTAATTCTCATGACATATACTTCTTTTTCAGAATTTGGATCTTTTAAGGCTGTCAGTTCCCGGCCACTCTCGATATTTTCTCTAGGAGACGCAGCTTCATAATTGTTATTAGTAAGATCAAAAGCTAATGAGATAGTGTCTAGTTTATAAGTGTTCCCAGAGGAGATTCCTCGCAAGTTTTTTTGTATTGAAGGGAGGACAATATAGAGGATCGCAATTAGTTGTAATACTGCTATGACGATTAAAATAATCTTAATGGGGCTTTTCATGGTTTATTATACAACAGAAATTTAACTCTCTTCTATACCGCCAAATATCTTTCCATATACCTTGATATATCCGTTCTCATTGTGTGGTGCATTTTTAAGAACATCATCTTGCTCTAGAGGTTTCTCGGGACTATCTTCTCTTAACTCTTTAAATTCAATTCTTTTCTTCATTGGTTGTACTTTAGAAGTATCTACCTCCTGCAATACGGATGCTGATTCTAGAATTGTTTCCATCTGTGGTGTAAATTTCTCTTTCTCTTTTTTTGTTAGAGCAAGTCTTGAGAGCCTTGCTATATGTTTTATATTTATTTTCATTATTTCAACTGCTCTATTAAAATATCTCTAACTTCATTGGGATCTGCTGCTCCCTTAGTAGCTTGCATAACCTGACCAACGAGAAAGCCTAATGTTGCTTGCTTCCCACCTTTGTAATCTTCTACAGCTTTTGTATTCTTCTGAATTACTTCTGTTACAATCTCGTCAAGATTATTTGTTATTTCTTCCTTTTGCTGTATTACTTTTTCTAATTCTTCTGAAAGGTCCTTATTTTCTTTAACGGATTGATTAAGTAGTTCCTCTGCCTTGTTTTTTGTAATAGACCCTTCTTTGAAAGCCAAAATTAACAGGGAGAGATCTTCGATCTCTATATCTAAGTTTCCAATTGCAAAGACAGGACCCATTAACCAGTTTGAGGCCTCAAGTGCAGCATCTTCTTCATTTAGATCTTTTCTTAATCTGTTGTATAGCTCTTCGAAGTATTCAGCGCTTTCTCTGGAGGAGGAGATAACATCTGCAGCATATTCGGATAGACCAAGCTCCTCAATGTATCTCTTCATTCTTTCTACAGGGATTTCGATCAATTCCTCAGAGATTCTGTCTACATCTTCATCGGAAATCTCAATAACAGGGATATCTGGTTCTGGCATGTATCTGTAGTCATCGGCAGTCTCTTTTGTTCTCTGGTACTCTGTAATATTTTTATCTGCATTCCATCCCCTTGTTTGCTGTTCTATCTTCTTTCCTTCCTCTAATTCCTTGGTTAGTCTCTCTACTTCGTACTGTATAGATTTCTCTACGGCTGTTATTGAACCAATATTTTTAACTTCTACTTTAGGATTTAATTTGTAATCTCCAATAGGAAGTATTTGGCCATCTTTGTATTCCCATTTGCCTTTTTCTTGTAGAGATATATTTGGTTCACATCTCATCTGGCCTTTTTCCATGTCTGCATCAGAGATACCAAGGTATCTTGCTATCTTTCTGATTTCTGTTGCGAAATCTTTTGCATCCTTAGCACTTCTTATGCAAGGTTTTGTGACAATCTCTATTAGAGGGACTCCGGACTTATTGTAGTCTATTAAGGAGTACTGTTTCCCAGTAGAGTTTTCAACATGGTGTGTAGATTTAGCAACATCCTCTTCCTGGTGGATTCTTTCAATATCTATTTTTACTCCCGATACTGTTTCTACATAACCATCTGAACAGATAGGTCTTTTGTACTGACTAATCTGGTAACCCTTTGGTAGGTCAGGGTAGAAGTAGTGTTTTCTGTCAAAGTGAATCTCTTTATCTATGTCGCAATTAAGTGCTAGCCCCATTAATATACAAAGCTCTAGGGCTCTCTTGTTTGGAACTGGTAATGCTCCTGGTAAACCTAGGCATACTGGGCAAACGTGTGTATTGGGATCTTCTTGGAAGTATCCTGTTGGACAAGAGCAAAACATTTTAGAAGAAGTGTTTGTCTGAACATGTATTTCTAAACCTACAATAAGGTCGTACTTGCTTTCTAAGTTGGTATTACTCTGTTTTTCTGACATCATGTAATATTAACAATTTACTAGGGCTATATCAATTCTTCATCTTTTGGAGTCATCTCTTTTGCTAGAACATAGAATGTTCCTCGACCTCTTCCTTTTTGCTTTATGTACTTCTTATCTACCATGTCCTGGAGGTCCCTATAAGCCGTCATAAAGGAGATCCCCATTAACTTGGTATATTTACTCCTCGTAATCTTTTTATTCACAGCCAGGTAATCTAGGAGCTGTATCTGTCTTTGGTTAAGATGTAGTTCTAAGGAACCTTGTTTTTTGACCTTGCTGTTATATGTCTCCTTAAAGTCTTCTGTAACTTCTAACACAGTAAGAGACGAAGTGTAAAGGAATGCTTCTAGGAATGTTGTTAAGTCCAGCTTACTCTTTGACAACTTAAATGCAGAGAGCAGATCCTGGGATATGTTCTCTGTAGACTTGAAGAAGGGAACAATATTCTCTGGATTGTATCCATATTTCTTGCTTAAGGTCTCTACCATAAGTAGTGCAGTTATTTGGTTCCCTGCTAGAAATGGTGCTTTGTCTATGAATTCAAAGAGAAGAATTCCTAATTTTATTAACTTATGGTTATTATCTTTTTCATTTTCTATCCAGTCAAAGATCTCGTTAAAATGACTATTTAGATCTAGCTTAGGGTAGAAGTCTCTAGCCTTATACCAGGTATCGTATATCTCATTTGGTTTCTCTGAAAAGCTTCTAACTTTTGCTAAGTCCCATTCATCTACAATATTCTTCATAACTAACTTGTTTATGTGGGAAGCAAGGTCCATGGATGGTTTAAGAGCATTTCTGTCGTTGTAAGACCTGACAAAATCCTTAGCATTTCTAAAGTTTGTAAAAAGTTTAAACTCTTTTTTCTGAGAAGGCATCTCCTGTCCTCTGTGTATCTGTAGAGCCTGGTTGTAGCCAATACTATTTCCTACTAAATCTCCGAGAGCATTTATGTCCTGTGCTGAATATTTTTCTTCCAGTGGAGTTTTATGTTTGTCGGGGAGTTTATTATTTTTAAGATTGTTAATACTTAGTTCGTATTTAACGATGTATCTGAGTATTAGGTTTGTTAATGTGTATTTCGGAGTCCTCATAATGTTTATTTTTGTAAAAGCTGATGGATGGTTTCGAACCATCGACCGTTCCCTTACGAAGGGAATGCTCTACCAACTGAGCTACATCAGCGAATGTAACGGTATTGTAACACACCAAGGGCCTTTGCTTCTAGCGGTTATTTCTAATACAATCTAGATTATATTATGAAAGAGATATATAAGGGTATAGATATTGTGATTTTTGATGTTATGGGGGTTATTATAACCAGCCCAAGTCTTGTTAAAGACGGTCTTTATCCTCATTACGAAGGTAGGTATGATTATGAATATCTAAAGGATTTGTACAGAAAAATACGCAAGGATACAAAGGGAGATGCTTCTTTGTGGGAGGAGATTGGAGAGGAGAATCCCGAAGTTGCAAGGAAGGGGTTTCTAGAGAGGTTTGTATTAGACAAGGGGTTCTGGGATTTCAGAGATTTCTTGGAAAAGAAAAATTTTAAGAGAGGTGTTTTATCTAATATGCCCAAAGAGTGGGGGGAATATTTTTTCGAAAAGCTTAATTTTGAAAAGGAGTTTGATCCCGTTGTTTTAAGTGGTCAGGTTGGGATGAGGAAGCCGGATGAGGAGATATATCTAGAATTTGAGAAGAGGTCAGAAATTCCCCTCGAGAAGAGTTTGTTTATTGATGACAAACTTGGCAACCTAGAAACAGCATCTAACCTTGGTGTTAAAACAATTCATTTTAAGAGGGTAGAGAAGAAGGGTGGTAAAGGGCTTTTCCAGTCTGATTACGAGGTTACTAGTTTTGCTGAACTTCTCTAAGAGGGACACATCTTTAAAGGAGCTATGTAAAAGAAAACATACCGCTATTAACGGTATGTTTCTGATAACTCTTCTTTAGAAAATTA
>CAYRDH010000007.1:0-24185 GCA_964423025.1 uncultured Candidatus Saccharibacteria bacterium
TAGAGCAACTGCCTTTTAAGCAGTAGGTGCTGGGTTCGAGTCCCAGGCGCCTCACCACTCCCTCTTCTCCTGAATGGACAAAGTCTTATGCATCTTGTACACTTAAACAGTATTATCTAGTCTCGATGTATATATGAAAAGGTTTCTTCTTTTAATCTCAATTCTCTTCTTTTTATTTTTATTAGTTTTCATATCTTTTGGCTCTTTTTCATTATTCCCCCCAGGTTGTAAAGATTCTGGTACTGTACCAGGAGGTTGTTTCAGTACTCGATCTGTAGCGATGTTGGGGAAATTAAACTTGTCTCCTTGTTTAAATATTCGTGTAATTAACTGTAGCCAACCTGGGATTGAAATTCATAACAATTGTGATTCGCAAATAACTGTAAATGGAGTACAAAGAAGTACTCTATCTCCATATATCTATTTAGATGCAAAACAAGGTTTGAATCTGTTTAGAGGCTCAGGAAAAGGCCTTCCATTTATTGTCCTCGTTTCTGTTTCCCCTCCTTTGTGTGATTAGTGTATATCAGATTACTTTTTCTTGTGTCGCTAATGTTTTTCTGTCTAAGAGAATCATGTCTAAACCCTTTAACAAAGAGCCTAGTTTTAATAGCTTTTATGCAATTGGTTGCAAAACTGTCTCACTCTTCTCATTTCCCTAATCCACATACACCCCAACTATTTATTTCAAGTTTTTTATGTTATTTTTATTTATATCATTTGTGTAATGTTAAATATGAAAGTTAGTAAGAAAATAAAGTTATTCATTGTTATCTTGGGAGTTCCTGTCCTAATTCTTTCTCTTTTACTATTATTTTCTCCCGTTCGTCTTAATATGTCTTTTTTCCTTGGGGATAGTGACATAATGTTTTGTGGAGGTAAGGGATATAGGGGGGACTATTTTATTAGTGGGTTAGAATGTTGTGGGACTAAGAAATTCTGGAATGTCGGTCCTACAATAATGCCAGGTCCTAATAGCTATGATTGTGAATAAATTTCGTTCTTGTTAGTTTCTTTCTATGTAACCCCTAATTGGTTGCAAAACAATCTCATTTTCCTCACCACAGGCAATTTATTGTCCTTCCTATTTTTCTAATCTCCCCTTTTAACCCCATAGTATTGTTCTTTCTTTTCTCCTAAAGTATAATATTGCATTGAATATATGGGTTTTCATACCCATTCAATGTCATTTTGCACATTAAAAAAAGAGGCTAGATTTATCCAATTCCAATAGACTAAGGAGCTAAAAATGCTGTATGTAGTATTCATTCTTGCTGTTTTTGTAACAGTCCTGTATTTCACAGGACCAGAATTTATCCTCCAGAAGAAATTTCGTGGACAAGATCTCTATGAAATCCTCTCTGATGAGGAACACAACCATACTTTAAGACTCCTGGGAAGAGGTTTGCATGCGGTCCTTTATTCGCTTGTATACTATCCCACGTCACTCATTGCAATCCCCTTAATTATTCTTTGGGCGATTTCCAATGATGTCGGTTTGCGGGTTGTGTCCTTTATTGCAATAGCAGCTGTCCTTGTATTGCTTTTTCAATTGGGTCAGTGGTTGTGGGAAGCGATATCTAGAAATAAAGGGAAAGCAGATATCTTAACGGATGATGGCAAAAGGTATCGCGGAGAGCTTCTTTCGGAAGAAAAGATTGTAAACTTCGATGTAATAATGCCAGACATTCCCGAAGGTGTTCATATAAGTGGTGTTTTGCTTGATGAGGATGATAGGAAAATGAAGATTCGTACATCCGATGGAGTTCAGAATCTTTACAAGAGTCCTCTTGATCTTGAGACCTTAGAAAAAAGGACTATCTTCGAAGCGGAGATCAAGTTAAAGGACGGAACGAAGAAGACCGGACGCAGAGTACATATTCTCGGAGAGAAACCTTTTAAGGAGTTCTTGGGGAATTTCCCAGACCTGCTTCTTGTTTTCTATCTTTGGTATTTGGTCGTTGTCCAACTTATTAACTAGTTTCTAAACAGTTTTGTGCAAAATAACCCCAGGGTTGATACTTTCGTGTCTAACACGGATTTAAATCAGACTTGGGGTTTTTGCTTTTTAAATACAAAAACCAAGACTTACATATCTACATCCAAAGCACAGTTTGGACAACTTTCATATTGCTCAACAACACCTGGGTGTAAATCTGTGTAGTTAGATGAAAATTCACAATCTACATCTAAACATTGAGGAATCCAGTAACCAAAATCATCTTCTGTAGAACCAAAAAGGAATCCATTGTGCCCGTATCCTCCACCTGGGTAGGTGTCTTTTCTGACGACACTAACTTCGTAGTAGGTGTCTTCCTCGTCTTTACTTATTGACATAGAGATAATCTTTGTCTGCTGTCCATGTTCAGGATCATTGTAGTAGTCAAAGTAGGGGACGACCAATTTCTCTCTTAAAGCAGCTCTCTCATCTTCACCTTGAAACAAGCCTCCCGGGACATATATAACAGCATAGGGATCCTCCTCTTCGTTCTCTGCCTCCTCCTCAACTTCTTCTAAATCGGTATCTTCGTTAGTATCTACCTCGTTAACATCAACATCTTCTTGCTTTATTGCTGTATTAGTTTTTAGTAATGTGAGTTCACTATTTAAGTTTTGTATCTCTTGTTCTCTGTACAGGTATACCAAAACGGCAGTAACTATACCCGTTATTAGAAATGTAAGAATAATTCCTAATATTGATTTTATTTTAAGTTTTTTCATTTAAACCCCAAGTAATATTATTATTTTATTATTCTAGATTAAAGAAATTTTGTTTAGGGATATCTCCTTCGAAGGTTCTTTTGTGGTAGGATAGTAGTAGCAATATATAAGCACAAAGACTTATGCTCAAGAACATAAAGATACTGTTTTTTATTCAGTTTTGTTTAGTTTTGCTTTTCCCAACCCTGATACTAATTGGTGTGTATTTCCCTTTCTGGGGTATTATCCCAGCACTTGCCATTGTTTCTTTGGTAATGGTTGTTAAAAATCTAAAGAAAGGGTTGTTAAGAACGAGCATGATAATAAACAACTTATCTATACTTCTTTTCCCTTTTTTCTTTACCCTAATAATACTGTTGGCCTTCCCACCAGGCTTTCTCGGAACCCTTGGAGGAAAGAACTGTCCTGTATCTCCCGATCTTGCATTAAAGTCTTTTGGAGTAATCTCTTCCACCTTGGGTTTGGTCATAATTCCTTTAACATACCTTGTGACAGCAATAATAATCACGGTTCTTTTTATTAAGGATAAAACTCAAAAGAAGGGCAAGAAGTAACAAAAGATAAGGGAATTTAATAGGCTCTTTATCTGTGTTATACTCCCTCAATAAAATAATTACACAATCGTAATGACAGAAGGAAATACTCCAATAGAAACCTCTCCAGAACAAAACCAATCTTATTGGTCTGATGCTAGAAAACTTTTAGATAATGATGACCCAAGAAGAAAGAATGATGGAGTAGTGGAATTGCTTCTTAAAATGACCCCTGAGCTTCTAGAGGAAGACTACAACACCTACGAGGAAGGTTTTGACCTAGTTCTAAAGGCTTTGGCTTTTGAAGATACAGAAAGGACTCTGTACTACCCAATTAGAGTTTGTGCTGTTTGCACTCTTTCAAATGTTTTAGAGCATATCCAGAAGAATCCTAAAGTGGAGTATGCTGCAATATATGCAGAAGCAGCATTGGCAATTGAGGATAAAGCTTATGACAAGGACGAGCACACTAGGGTAAGATTACCTGCAAAAGTGGCTGTTAGAAAGTATTTAAATGGTTACAGGAAAAGGATTTTCAGGTAACCCTCACTTTAGTAAATCTAACTCTCCTCCAAGCCTCCAGTAAGATATCCCTGCAATTTCATACTCTTTTGCTAATGTTCTTCTAGATTCAACACCATCTGGAGATTGAAAATAGGCCTTGCAGGTATAACCATTATCACAGCTAAATACCGAATAAGTTTCCCCAATATCTTCTTTATATACATACTCTATATCTGGGTCATTTACGATTGCACTAAGTGCTGTGGTGTATGTAAAAGCTATAGTTCTGTCACTAGACCATTGGTAACCATACAGGTGAATACCCAGCCATATCTTCTCTTCAGGAATTTTCTCTGTAGCATAATCTAAAACTTCCTTTACCCAATCTATTGGTGCTATTGGTCCAGGAATTTGTGAAGACTGAAGAGTGTAATCATAGGCCATTATTCTAACCTCGTCTGCATACTTAGCAATCTCAGAATAATCTTGAACAGCTCTTGTTTCTTGATGATCTTTGTAATCTGCATCCTCCCATTTGGCAAAAACGGTAACAGACGAAATCTTGCCTATTTCATCTAGTTCTTCACTTAACTTTTTAATGAAGTTAAGGTAGTTCTCCCTGTAAGAACTATTTACCATCTCGTAATCTAAATCTATACCATCAAAATTATACTTCACTACCTCCGCAATAATCTTCTCTACCTGTCTCTGGTAAGCAGCTTCATCTTTAAATGCGCTTGCAGTAGATTCAAAATCGTATGATCCAATTGTTGGAAGCACCTTTATATTATTCTCTCTACAGAAAGAAAGAAGTTCCTTAATCTTTGCTTCTGAAACGCCTCTGGAAACAACATCTCCTGATTTGTCCACTGTGTAGAGGACAGGGAGGGCGGTGTCTATTATCCCAAGGTTGTTCTCTAAACTCTCAAGCCCTAAATCAAAACCCCAGTTTGGTATCCAACCAGACTCCTTTAATACATAAGGAGCAATCTCCTCCTCTTCCTCTTCTGGGATCTCTTCTTGAGCTTCCAACTCCCTTTCTACTTGGTCAAGAGTATTTACATTAGCACTCTCATACAAATTAACTTCCCCAAGAGAGTCTCCATTCTCTGGAGTAGGGCGAGTTAAAAACATAAAAGTTAAGGAAAGAAGGATTATTAAACTTCCGAAAGCCATTCCGATTATGGGCAAGGTTTTTGTTGCTTTCATTTATATATAATATATTACAAAGAGATCTTTTTCTCAAAGTCAATAAAAAGAGTATCGTAATTAAAGTCAGGGTAATGCTCTTTGCTTAGATATATACCATATGGATCCCTACTTAGAATTTTCTCTCCACTCTCCCAATCCCTAGCCGCTTCTTCAAAGTGTAAGTGGGGTTTATCCCAACTTTTAATTTTTCTTAAGTTTGGTCTTTTTCTATTTTCAAAATATTTAAGTCTTCCATGTATTAATCCAGATACACCGATATATCCAATAATATCTCCTTGTTCTACCCATTTCACATATTTATTGTCCTCATCCGCAAGCCTTTTTAGTTCCCCAGGGGTATACATGAAGGATTCTTTTTTCTTTATGTTCTCTGAGAAGGAATAGCCATAGAGCCTTTTTATCCAAGAGTATTTCCTAATTATTCTTCTAGTATTTCTTATCATCTCTTCTATTTCTTCTTTCCCTTTCCTATATTTTCTCTTATCTTTATTGCTTTTAATTATCCTTCGTTTGTAATCTACTCTTAGGGGTCTGTGTGTTTTAGCATATATGCCATCCCCAAATTTTGAAAGATGTCCATATATTGTTATTCTTCCACCTTTAACCCTAGAAATTTTGTAGGGATGATATATCTGTACGAAATAGCCTAGGCCTGAGGAGAAAGGCTTGCCATCGTATAACTTTGGGGTGTTATCCTCGTTTAGAACTGTATATCTGTGGTAACCTGCTACAGCATAACCACTTGCAGAAGCATAAACAGGGGTCTTATGTGTAGAAGCGTAGTCTATTCCTTTGTGAAAATACCTGTTAAGAATATCTCTTTCCTCCTTTGTATAAAGGAAACCTTCTGTTATTGGGGCGCTCTCTTTTAAGGGGTGTATTAGGTATCTGTAATTTCTAATATCCGGGGCATATCTTACTCTCACTGTAGCCATATATCATATTATACAGGATAATGGTTTTTAGAGAGTAGCTTCTTCTAAGTGATCTTTTATCGTGGTCTCAATTATCTCTATAGCTTTTTTGATGTCAGTAGCTTCAAAGTCACATCCAGAGGCTCCTTGATGACCCCCTCCACCTGGAAAAGTTCTAGAGAAGACGGAAGTGTCTACACTCCCATTTATAGCTCTAAAGGATACTTTGTAATGGTTCTCCTCTTCGAGTATTGGGGTTATAACAAAACCCCAGTTGTTATTTTCTATGGTTCTTACATATTCATTTACATACATCTCTGAAGCGTTCTTGTATAGACCAAATAGCTCTGGATTAGCTCTTACTTTCTGTGCTGTTTCGTCTGTAAAGAAACTAAAGGTGTAGTTATCTCTAATTACAGTGTTATTAATTAATTCTTGTAAGAATTTTAATGTTGTCATTTGGTTTCTTCCAAATGTATAGGTGATTTTTTCTATCATCTGCTCATCAAAGGTTATTAACTCTGATGCTATTGCAAAAGTTTTTTGTAAATCCTTTGCATAAAGAAATCTCCCTGTATCTCCAACTATTCCAGTCATAATGCAGTAAGCAATATCTTTATCTAGTTTATATTTGAAATCTTTAATAAATATCTCATACACAACCTCTGCAGCACTTCCAAAGTCTTCTTGTATGTAAAGGTCAAAGTTGTCAAAACCTTTTTTAGGATGATGGTCTATACAGATTGTTTTTAAATCCTTCCTGCTTTCTATAAAATCCCCAAGCTCCTCATGTTCTTTCTTTGTTAGTCTCTTCCAGTTATTAGCATCAAGGACTATTAAGAGATCTATGTCTTCCTCTTGGATAATTTCTTCATGATTTCTGTTTTGGATTCTGTCAAAGCTTTTTAATATGTTGAACCTCTCATCCATGGGGTCTTCGAAATTAACGAGAACCTTCTTATTAAAGTTTTGGTTTATGATGTTATAAAGTCCGAGGGTAGAACCCATTGCATCATAGTCTGGGTTCTTGTGTCCTGTGATTAATATGTTTTTGGAATTTTTAATATACTCTAAGAGTTCTTTGTATTCCTTTTTCATTTTTATATTTTTAACTCCAATCTGCCAGTTTCTTTTTCTAGTGCAAAGGAGGCATTTAATATGGTCTGTTCATCAAAGTGTCTACCTATGAACTGGATACCTGTGGGCATACCTTCGCTTAGGCCTGAAGGTATAGATATCCCAGGGAGGCCTGCTTCGGAACTAGATTCTGCCAAGACATCTGCTAATTCTCCAAAGAGGGGATTTTCTGCGTCCTCGTCTTTAAGCGCTATTGATGGGGTAGTGGGCCCTATGATTAAGTCATATTTATTAAGGATTCTGTCGATGTCTTCTTTAATTAACTGTCTAACCTGTTCAGACTTTTTGAAGTATTCATCTGCATATCCAGCGGATAATGAAAAGGTTCCAGTCATAATTCTTCTCTTATTCTCTTCTCCTAATCCTTCACCTCTTGTAGATTCGTAAAGGTCGATTATTGTTTTGTTTTCAGTCCCTTCATAACCATATCTTGTTCCATCATATCTTGCCAAGTTTGAGGAGACCTCACTTCTGCAAGTTATTGTGTAAACAGCTATCCCATATTTAGGATCTAATATGTTTACTTCCTCTATCTTGGCTCCTAATTTCTTTAATGTATCTATAGCACTAAGGAAGTTCTTTCTAACACCATCTTCCAGTTCTAATTCTAGATATTCCTTAGGTAGTGCAATCTTCATCCCCTTTATTTTGTTAGCATCTAAACTTTCGTAGTAATTAGGGACTTCTGTTTTGGAAGATGTGAAGTCATTTTTGTCATGTCCTGCCATAATGCTGAGCATGTATGCTGCATCTTCTACACTCTTCGTAATTGGGCCTGGACTGTCTAATGAGGAACCCATTGCTAATACTCCATATCTAGATACTCTTCCGTATGTTGGTTTAAGTCCGACTATCCCGCACCATGATGCTGGGAGACGAATTGAACCAGCTGTTTCTGTTCCAATGGATGCAGTAGATAGGTCAGCTGCTAAAGCTGCTGCAGAACCTCCACTAGAGCCTCCAGGGAGTCTTTCTGTGTCCCAAGGGTTCCTAGATGGTCCATAATATGATGTTACTGTTCCAGATCCATGACAGAATTGGTCTAGGTTAGTTTTACCAATTAAGATAGCTTCTTGTTCTTTAAGTTTTTTAATAACGGTAGCATCATAAACGGGTTTGTAACCTTCTAAAATCTTGGATGCTGCTGTTGTAGGTAGTCCCTTTGTAGAAAATATGTCTTTTACTGAAATGGGAATACCTGCAAGCTTGTTTTCTTTAAGTCTGTCAAAGTTGTTGTCTAGCTCTTCTGCCTGTTTAAGGGAGTCATCTGCAAAAACATTGATGTATGTGTTAAGAGATTTGTCTAATTTTTCTATTCTGTCTACGTAGTATTGTACTATCTCTTTGGCAGATATCTCTTTTTTAAGAAGTTTCTCTCTTAGTTGAGTTATTGTTAAGTTCATTATTTAACTATTCTACCAAAAAGGCCAATAAATGAGAATTGAAATACTTAAGGGAATAAGGGTTCCGAGGGTTACTTGGGTTAGGGTGTGTTTGTTAAGTGCTATTCTAGACCAGCCGACGAATGGTGTTAGTACAAAAAGAAACATAAGTGCAGGAGTGGTTGGGAATAGATAGATTAGTGTGGCAAACAGTATTGTGGAATATGTCATATGTCCAGATATTTTCCAGTAGAAGGTTATTATGGTGACTATGGTAGAGACGACAAAGAGATTCATGGTTACTCTGGTTAAGGTTTCTACATTTAGGGCTAATACAAAGAAGAATATTACACCAAACAATATTGTTATTGTTGTAAAGTAAGGAGGTCTTTCCTTTCTGTCTGTGAATTCATAGTCTGTCACCTTCCCTAATTTTTTAAGCGTTAAGTAGGGGAGTATGGGGGAGAGTAGGTACAGGAAGAAGAGAATTATTTTTTGTGTGATTGGTATGGGCGAAGAGAATACGGCAATGGTTGGTGTTAGTATCATGGTCATAAAACCATTGAACATTTCGGATATTATTCTTGCGATTTTCGTTTTGGCCATCGTTTATTCTAGCGGAAAAGTTTGTGTATGCAAAGTGTGAGGGTTTTTGGTTAGGAGAGGGATATGTTTTGTGTGTTTTAAGCACTGGTATATTCTCTCCTAACCCTTTTTCTCTTGGGCAATGTATTAAAACGTTATTTGCCAAAAGAATGGATGCAAAGTTGCTATTTAAGTGAATCTCGGAGATTTTCCAACTTGGTCTCGACTTCTTCGAAGTAAACTTCCTCGCAGGAATCACTTGCGATGGAATCTCGAAGTTTGGTTATTCTTTTTAGGCATTGGACATTCTCAATGATTCTCTGGATTTCTGAACGATGCGATCCCTGAACAACATAGAAATCGTTTTGGAAGGTATCCAAGAAATTGA
Source organism: uncultured Candidatus Saccharibacteria bacterium (assembly GCA_964423025.1). Taxonomy (GTDB): domain Bacteria; phylum Patescibacteriota; class Dojkabacteria; order SC72; family SC72; genus UBA2177. The sequence continues at coordinate 9,377 of CAYRDH010000007.1, forward strand.
GAATAACCCAGACATAGCCAGCGATAACTGCAGCTATTCCGAAGAAGAGCATGCCAATGTCATCTAGCTGTATCGTGTAGATCAGAAACCATGTACAACCGGCTGTGATGATGAGCCTTATCAGTGTATTAGCTGTAAAGGTTAGTACAAACTTTTTCCAAATGGACATTTTTAACCTCCTTGGTTAAGTGTTGGAATAGGGACTTTGCATTTTAAAGAACATATATATTATACCAAAATACAGGCCTATAGCATATATCTTCTTTGATAAGCAGGACGGAGTAAGTTTCGCTTCATTTCAGAAGCTCATCAGATTTGTAACAAATGACTTACTAGTTAGAGGAGGAATATATTGTTGAGATGTACATTTACATGTACCAATATATCCTCCTCTAACTTTTTAGGTTTATCTGCCCCAGATTCTTTTGTATGCATCGAAAAAAATAAATGAGACACCAATTATGACAATAATTGTTATTATGACATAGCTTGGTCCCAAACTAACTGCGTAGTGCATGCTATTCACCATAGAATATATGGCGACCATTACAAGGAGTGTAACGGGTATGGAAAGGAGAATTTTTCTCTTCATTTTTACCTCCTGGGTAGAATGAGTTTTAATGAGCAGATATTATTTATCCTTAAATAGAAAAAGATCATATTAATAGGATATTAACCTATATACATTATATCAAAATATCAACCTATAGTATAGCAATGCTGATTCCTGTCTTTGGGGTAAGTTTCGCTTCATTTCAGAAGCTCATCAGATTTGTAACAAATGACTTACTAGTTAGGGGAGAGATTGTTTTTGTTATTGTACCTATATGTACCAATTTCTCCCCTAACTTTTCTTCTCCAAGGTAAGGTTTGCTAAGACACTTAGCTAAGAGAATTATGCAGGGTTCTTTGTTTGGGCTTAGTTATTTTTGCTCAATGAGCTTGTCGATTTTTCTTTCCAACGATTGAAGCTTGTATTTGAGGTCATCCTCTGACATCTTTCGTTCAAGCATAGAGACTTTAAACTCTGACTTTGACAGGATGTCGTTAACGTAATTGGATGACTGTCGGAAGCGAATCTGCCAGAGGTCTCTTTGTATATGACGAAAGTCGTCATCATGTCTACGAGCGAAGGTTATCCAATAAGTGTACCAAGCAATAAAGATGTATCCAGCGACTGCGAAAGCAATGCGGATAGCTGACTGCTTTTCTATTCCTGAAAGTAAAAGCTCAGAGAATTGGTACAACATGAGTATAGCCCAAGCAACGTAGAGTAGTCCTAGAAACACCTCGGAAAGGGTTTCAAACAGTATTGTGTGTTCCGAGACAAAGTTTTTAATCTTGTCCCAAAGATTTTTAAAGAAGTTTTTCATTATTACACCTCCGTGAAGTGTTGTGGTGAGTTGATAAGCCAAGGCCAAAGAACCATGCATTTTTTAAAGATCGTTTTCCTTGTTAAACAAGGTTTAAACAGGGTTATTATATAATAATTAGGATTAAAAATAAACCCATAGAATGGGTTATATAGATTAATGGAGGTATGGGTGTTTATTCTGGCTTTGCTATCCAAGATGGATCAGATATTCCTTCTGTGAGGATATCTTGGGAAGTGTCTACAGGAAGTTCCTGCTTAGGTAGGAATACTGGAACAAAGAATGTATTTAATATTGTTATGATTGCTAGTATTAACATAGGAGATTATACCATGGGGAAGGGGTTTTTAAAAGGTTTGCTCCTGCTCTTCATCTTTTCTTGTTAGTAGGGCTATGAAGATTATTAACAGGGGAATTATTATTACTAGAGATATCCAGAGCATACTGTTATCTTTATCCTCAGTACTCTCTCCTTTTACGTCACCGCTTGTGTAATCTAAAGGATAGTTGTTGGTATTCATGTCTGTTTGTTCCATTAGCATAGGGTCGTTGTCCATTTCTAATATTTCATTCTCTTCTGGGACTTCATTTGTGGTCTCTTCCTCGGGCTTTTGAATAGGAGGAGGCTCCTCTGTGTTTTCTTCTGTAGTAGTATTTGTTTCTGTTTCTGTATTGTTTGTGGTTGTTGTAGTTGAGGTGTTGGCTCCGAGTACGGGTTCTTCTGTCTCCTGAGGAGGGGGTGGAGGTTCGGGGATAGTAAAGTTTGTGGATTTAACTTCTTCGTTTCCTGCGTTATCTGTGGCTCTTATGTAGAGGGTGTATGTCCCTGGTTCGTTATTTACAAGTGGATCTAAGGGTTCTCCTGGTAGATATGTAGTCCATTGTGTTAAAGAACCAATCCTCATTTCTGTGTTTTTAATGCCAGAGAGGTTGTCAGAGGTGGATACAGACTGTAAAATTCTGTCCTCTGAGATATTTATACTCCCTATTACTGGTCTTGTGGCATCGTACATAATGTTTTCTACAAGGGGTGCTAATTCAAGATCTTCTGTGTTGTCTGCAAGGTCTTTGGATTGTGCTTTTATACAGTAGGTACCATCTTCTAGGGAATATTCGTAATGTGACCAATTAAAGGGTTCGGTTTCTTTGTCTAATATCTCTTTTGTTGTTAATTGAAGCCACTCCTCATTACAGATTTCTGTTTCTGTGTCATATGTTGTGTAATATATGGAGACTGTATCTAGGGTGTAATTGTCTGTAGAGTAACCGCTAATATTTAATGGAGCTTTGCTTATATGGCCACTAGCAGGAGAAGTTATTGAGGTTGTTGGTGTTTCTGCGTCTATTGTTAGAGTACAGGATTCGGATGTCTCTCCCTTATTCCCTCCTCTATCTACAGCAGTGACTACAAAGTCATATGTGTTCTGGTCTGGGATTAGGTCCTCTTCTTGGATATCGTAGTAGAGGTTTTCAGAGGTTTTCTCCCAAGGGTCTTGTAGTTCTCCTTCTTCTAGGGGTGCTTCTGGATTAAGTTCTGTCTCTGTTGGTTTGAGTGTTATTAGGTAGTGGTCAACGATTGGAACGTATATGGTAGCGGGTATCGGGGGGACTTCGAGAGGTGGCTCTAGAGGATCCCAATTGTCATTTGACTTCTCCCAGTGAATCCTAATCTCAGAGTTGCCTGTGTAAGTGTTGCAGCCGAGCAAACTCTCTGGGTCAGAAGTGTATCCATTGTACACATTTACTCCCCTTACTTTCTCAGGAGGTTTGTTGTCTATAATAAACAGAGTTGTGTCGTATTGTCCTTCTGGTTTGGAGGGATTTCCTGCCTCATCTATTGCAACCACGGCATACCAATATATCCCTTCCATAAGGTCTTCGTCATAGCCTGTTTCTGGGTGTCTTGTTGTTCCTACATATGTAAATGGTTCTTCTAATATAGGGATAAGGCCATAGTGGTATGGTATGTATAGGTAGGTCATATCCTCTGGCAGGGTTACGTTGTCTTCTGCTGGTTCCCATTCGACATAGAAGTTTTGGGAATTAAGAACTGTTTCTGGTTCCCTAGGAGGGAATATGTGGGTTGGTACTGTTGGTGGTTGTGTGTCTATGATGGTTTCTGTTTCAGTGGGTGGTGTGGATGCTTCTTGTGCTAGTGTGTTAAAGGAGTTTAGGGAGAGGAGGTATATAAACGCAGAAAAAAAGGCTATTAAGAGTAGAATTCTAAGGTAATTGTTTCTACGTGACCTTATCATTATATGGGCAGTAATTTATTGCTATTAAAACGATCTTAGGGGTATTTTAGCCCCATTAAAATATAACTTCTTTAGTATGTTGTGTCAATTAAGTTTTACTTTATTTAAAGAAAAAGACAGGGTTAACCCCCTGTCTTCTCTTGGCAGTTTTTAGATATTAGAACTGTGGTTCGTTATCCTCTTTTCTTCTTTTCCAGAGGATTAGGAAGATAGCTAGTATAGGGAGTATGACTAATGGATATATCCACCATTTAGTTTGTTCTCCTTCTGTAGTTTCTTCTTGATTAGTTGGTTGTTCATTATTATCTTCTTCACCTTTAACAGCAGTAGTATCTTCTGTTATTGTTTCTTCCTCAGGAGTTTGTTGTTCCTCAGTATCTAATAGATCTGTTTGAGAATAGAGGTAGCCACCTGTACCAAGGGGAGAGTTATATGTTCCAGTAGGGGGTTGTTTCGAAGAGGGTGTGGTACTGTCAGTCCCATCGGATATCCCATCTATACTTCTATTTTCCGTTGTTGCTCCTGCTACTGCACCTACTGTTATATCTACAGAGTCTGTTGATGTGTCTCCATCTGCATCTGTTACGGTTACTGTGCATGTATATGATCCTTCTGTTGTTGGATCAAATATTGTTTGTGCATCTGTTCCTGTACAATCTCCTGACCATAGGTATGTGAATGTTGGATTACCATTGGTTACTGTAGTAGAGAGTACGATTGGATCGTCTCCTGCTGTTACTTCTGTGTCTGTAGGATTTATTGTTATCGTCGGTGTATTGTTTTGTATTGTTACTATGAAGGTTTGAACATCACTTTCATTTTCTGCTTTGTCTGTAGCGTAGTAGGAGATTTGATATACACCTTCCGGTAGCACAGAAAGATTTATTGTAGTAAATGAAGATCCTTGCCAGTTTTCTATAGCTTTTCTTACTTCATCTGCTAGAGAGAATTCATTATTAATGCTCAGATTACTTGCGTCAATGGAAACACAATATTCAGTAGATGTTCCTAGAGTTCCTGAGGCATCTTTTATTGTTATACATACTTGATCTAATTCACCGTAGCTGTCTGTAAGTGTTACAGTGTCTGTTGGGAATGATTCTCCTTCGGTTAAGGTCATATCTGAATGACTAGCAATTACAGGGAGGGTATTATCAACTGTTACTTCTATTTCCTCATGATGATAATTTCCTGCTAGATCTTTTCCTGCAGCTCTAAGAGTATATACACCATTAAGTTCACTTCCTGTACTTTCATCTGATAGTCGTGGATTTAATGAATCTAGAGTCCAATCAAAGCTTGTTCCATTGGTATCTATTTTGTGGTTTTGTTTATTAGCTTCTGCGTCTTGTATTGTCTGCTCATCGCTCCACCACCAGAAATTTATGTAGTCGCAATCTCCAAGAGTACCATCACATGTTACATCTAAAGAAATGTTTCCTGATAATAAATCTAAGTCTTGTGGAGTATTCCAATTGATTGTAGGAGGTGTATTATCAACGTCAATTTGATAAGTAGCATATTTTATGTTTTCAGAGTAATCTCTAATTGATGCTCGAATGGTATATGTTCCACTTTCAAGTTCAGATATATCTATATCTGTAGCATTATGGCTAACATTAAGTGTTTCTGGTGTAATATCGTGAGCTAATCTTCCAATTTCAATAACTGCAGAACCAGTATTACTTTCATTATAGATGTTTGTAGCTACTGTTCTAGCACCTGACAAATTGTCTGTTCCAGATACTGTAAAACTTAGTTTTTTGTCAGTTATATTAACATTAGTAATTTTTACAGTAGGTTTTGTTTTATCTACTACAAAATGTAATCCTAATACATCTCTATATTGATTTATTATAGGTATATTCCATCTTGTAGTATTGTCATATACTTGATGTGCCATATAGTATTCTCCATCCGGTAGAGACTCTATACATTTAGTAAAACTGATTTTTTCAGTAAGATCATATGTATTACCAGTTAGACCCTCTATCAAGTTTGGACTCTTTCTCCAACTGCAGTATGCTTGCTTGTCATTAGCACTGAATCTAAATGATCCGTCATCTTGTGCTTGGAAGATTACAAATGAGTCTTGGTATAATCCAGAAGAGGGAATAGTATCTGCATATTGAGCTGTAAAGGAAAGTTGGTTAATTCCTTTGACATAAGTAATCGGATTTGCTGTTTCGTCTATGGTAATTTCATTGTTATAGTGTGTGTATATAGCTGTTGGTGGGTTGGTATCTATGAATATGTCTTGAGATACAGTTTTTGTATTCCCCGCTTTGTCTGTCCCCACTATTTTTAAGGTATTTATTCCATCTTCAAGTGCTGGTAATTCTACTATCCAATATGTACCACCATCGTATTCTGCTGTTTGTTCATTTACAGTAACAGAGTTCATTCCTGATAACAAATCAGATGCTGATATTAATACTATTGGTGTATTATCGCTTGTATTTATATTTAGTGTATCTACAGGAACTGATGGATATCTGTAATCATAGTGTCTAAGGCCTTCAAAGGATACTGTTGGCTCTACTGTATCCATTGTAAAATATCTAATTGCTTCAGGGTTTACATTCCCATATCCAGCATTATCGCCTGCATGAATACGAAGCATATATTTTGTACCATTCACCAAGTTTCCAGTATCTATAGTACATAAAATATCCGCATGTTTGTTTTCATTACTGTATGTCAGTGCTGTTGTTCCAGATTTACAACCAGACTTCCAAGTTCCCCCATCTTGTGTTCTTACATCAAAGAATACGGACCTTAAAGCTACATTATCATCTGCAATTCCTTTTACATCAAAATCACCGTTTACATATGAATTATTGGCAGGTGCAGAAATTAGTTTTGCTGTTGGACCGTGAGTATCATAATAGATTACAAAAGGTGCTGAGGGAGCAGAAACTCCATTTTTATTTACTGCTATTACCTGGTATGAGTATCTACCATTGCCGTGCGCTCCAAAGCCGTTATATGTTTTTAACCACGCGTTCGTATTAGGACCTTGATAACTTAATTTTGTTGTCCCATCTGGGAAAGTTCCCAAAATACGATAACCTGTTACTAGATCAATAGGATTAGATTGCCACAATAGTACAAGGTTATTACCGTTTGGTTTTGCAGTTTTGTTAATTGTGCTTCCGTTAAGTAAGTCTTGATTGTCATATTGAAACTTTGCAGTTAATCCTGTTGGAGTAGATGGTAGATCACTACTTAAGTATGTCAAATTGGCATCTTTGTACCATGGTTCGTAATCGACATTAGAACTTACTGAGTTCACTTTCCCGTTGGGATTTGTGTCCTCATTGTATGGTCCACTTAGATCTCCCCACCAATTATATCTAGCATCTAGTTGCGTCTCAGACAAATTTACAACATCTCCATTTAAAGATAGGTTATTTGCTTTCAAATCTCCACTAGCACCAGATCTAACTACAATTGCACTGTGGTAAGTATCCGAATCTGCGGTATGACCATTTTTGTCTACTGAATATTTCCCTCCATCTAAAATCATATCTTGGCCACTACCAGCGCTAGAACTTGCAAATCGTACAGCATAGGTGTCATTATCATTCCCTTGAGCAATAACAGAAATATCTGTGTTTTTTGCAACTAAATTCTTCCCACCCTGAAAATTAATACCACTTTTACAATTTGAAATGGTAGTGTCAACTACATCTAATTGTGCATATTTCCCCTGAATTGCAGTATAATAACAATTTTTAAAGTTACTGTTTTGTACTGTTACTGTAGCATCTAAATCATCACTCATAATCCCTCTTACACTACCACTTACAAATAAGCCAGACCCATTAAAATTAGAGTTCTCTACATATAATTTATCTACATTGTCTATATGTATACTGTCTACTGGATCGTTTGTTGGGACTCTAAACTCCAAATGATTAACATTAACTGTTCCTGCTGTGTCAACTGTAAAACCACCATGAATAACAGGTGGTTTTTCTTGAACACCTATTAAAGTTAGAGGTTTATCTATCTCTACATTTTCGTTATAAGTTCCGTAGTAAATATCTAAGATGTCATCATTGCTAGCAGAGTCTACAGCAGCTTGGATTGTGCCAAAAATAGTTGGTATTATTCTTCTAGTTTGACTTCTAACAATGATTGAACCATCAAATTCGTTTTGTGAAAGTATTGTCTTTAGTATCCTTTCATCATTAAGAGGCTCGATAGTTATTTGCTTTTGATTATTTTGAAAAATGTTCTTTTCAATTCTGTTCTTTTCACTATTGATTAAATACATACCTAATCCATTATTAAGAAATCGGTTATTAATAAACAAACACTCTGATGACTTTTCAACTAAAATACCACCCTTTTCTGAATTACTTTCAACAATGGTTAAGCCGTTTATTTCTACATTATTTGTTTCCCCAATATGAATAGTTGGTTCACTTGTCTTTTTCCCAATAATTACGGCTTCTTTTGTTTGAGGGTCATCTAAAAGAGCTAGAAGTCTTACCGGATGATTAATGTTTAGGTTTTCACTTTTATAAACTCCATCTTTAACACATATTGTTAATCTTTCGCCACTGTCCTTACTTTTATCTATTGCCTCTTGTATAGATTCTATATCAGTAGGAACAGTAATATCACATGAGACTGCTGTCTCAACTTGAACAGGAGCAGGAGAAGGTTTAACAGGAAGGATAGAGCTCACTATATAAATACTAAAATGCTCCAACCCTTTTATTTCTATTACATCTTCATTAACTATTAATTTATTATCTATACTATTATATATTTCTCCATCCTCTGTGTATTTAACCTCTACACCATCTCCTAACGTATTAGGAAGAGTAAGATCATATGTAAATGATCCATTACTCATAGTAGAAGTTATATCCCAACCATAATCATCTGAGGTATTTAATTTTTCTTTTTCTTCTTCTGTTAGTTCAACCTTACTAATAACTAAATTCCCCTCTTCAGTAATACTAGTAAACCTAACTCTAACATTTTCATCATCTGGGTATACATATTCTTCTAATTCAACATTACTTACTGTATACACCCCACCCTCATATGTAGACTTAGGAATATCCCCTTCTAATATCTCAGGATTTGCTATTTCCTCTGGATCAGAGATTCCTTCTTCCAGAATGTCCTCACTGATGTCCATTACCATAGGACCATCATAAGAATAGTCATCAATCACGGTCCCTAGAGCTTGTGTGGAGGGTAGGAAAGTATATAAAGTAACAAACAAGGTAACAAATACCTTATTAAAAGGAAAACGTTTGAGAAATTTTCTCATTAAAAAATAATTAATAAATTTATTCTTTTTAATGAGAACCAACTAGGGGCATAGTAGTCCCCATTATTTATGCATATTAAAATATAGACCTTTTAAGAAAGGGTGTCAATTTTTAAGTGACACTTCTGTTACACTATCATCCTTCTTAGTAATAACAAAAACCCTATGCAATGCCCTAGTAATACCCACATACAACAACCTAATACTCAACTCATCCTCATCATAATAATTACTATTTAAATCTGCAAAAATAACACTATCAAACTCCAAACCCTTAGCATTCTCAATAGGAAGAACCTGCAAACCACCCTTATAATCAAACTCCTTATAACTAACCACCTGCCTCTCTATAACACCCTCATACTCCTTAAAAATAGAATAAAGATTATCTGCATGCTCCCTATTCCTACAAAGAAGAGCACAAGTAACTGCCCCCTTCTTAAACTGATCCTTTATTAAAGATACCAACTCTTTTATTTTATCCTTACTTAGATCTTTAATGTCTTTATCATATTCCAATATCCCAACCTCATCACCATGCCTTAAAACTGCTTCTGGGAGCTTGTAAGACTTAGGAAATCTACCTTCAAATATCTTGTTTGCAAAATCTACAATCTCTATCGTTGTCCTATAACACCTCTGAAGTTGGTAATATTCTGTATCCTTATTCGTAATACCTTTAACAAGATTAATAACATCTTCCCAATCCCTAATGTAAAAAGGAGCAATTATGGACTGTGCTAAGTCCCCAGCTATCGTTATATTCCCACCCTTAGCTACCATAATTAAAGTAGCTAATTCTACAAAACTCATATCCTGAGCCTCATCTAGCATTACATAATCTTTCTCGTAAGACTTAGTTCCATTTATCTTAAGATGAAGATAAACCATAGGAGCCAAATCCTCCATTCTGTAATTCCTAATACCCCCACTCTGTGTAAGCCCCTCAAGAGAGTACTTGGAAACCTCTTTATTAACCAAATCTGTTCTAAAGAGACCCTTGTAGAGAGAATAAATATTACACTTCCTTCTAAAGTAAGAAGAAATATCTCTTTTAAGATTCATATCTATGTCATTTGTGGCATCATAGAAACCTGTTCTTCCTTGTTTAAATTGCTTCTTAGCAAAAGCATAGTCCATAGCAAGGTCTAAACGCTCGATCATGTCTATATTAGGAAATTCCTTCTTAAGTTCGTAATACCTCTTCTCAATAATATCTTTTCTAGAGTAGGGGATGTTTTCTAAAAGTTCCTCTTCAAATTTCTCAAAATATCTTTCAAGGACATTTAAGAATTCTAAAGAACCCTTGTAGGCCTTAATATCTAAGTTAGGTTTCTTATTAGATATGGTGAACCTATTATCCCAACCTAACACAGACTTACCCCAGAACAGATAAGTTTCGGTATCTACCTTACTAACACCAAGATTAGGAAGAACATCTGATACATAGTCTATAAACATCTGGTTAGGAGCAATGATTAAACTATTATTGGAGCTGATCTGCTCTTTATGTGCGTAGAATATGTATGCCAATCTGTGTAGAAGTATTGTTGTTTTACCACTACCTGCTACACCCTGTATTAGAATTGGCTTGTTTAGACCATCTCGGATAATTGAATTCTGTTGTGCCTGAATAGTAGATACAATGTCTTGGAGCTTCTTACCTAACCTCTCATTTAGTTGTGAAAGGAGGAATTCATCTGCTGCAACATTTCCTGACTTAGCGTCATATATCCCGCTTATTCGACCTCTAGATATCTGAAACTGTCTTTTCTGTATTAAATCTCCTCTCCTTTCCCCATTAGGTGCTTGAAAAGCAACATCATCTTTAGGACCACTATTTTGGTAGTAAAGATTAGCAACCGGAGATCTCCAGTCAGTTATTAAGGGGATATGTGTCTGTTCATCTATTAAGGCAAATTTTCCTATGTAAAGGGAAAGAGGTTTCTCTGCTCTAGAATCATATGGCTTAAACTGAATCTTACCGAAGTAGGGGGAATCTAGTGCAATAATCTCGTTATTAGTCCTGTCAACAATCTCTCTAATCTTGTTTAGTATCTGGTTATATATCTTCTTAGCAGCAGCCTTTTCATCTAGGTCACTCTCTGTGTCTATGAGGTATATTTGGTGTTCTAATTCTTCCTGTAATTGTTCTAATCTCTGTATGAGGTTCTTAATGGAATCTCTTTTAATATGAATAACTTTTTTAAGATTTGGGTATTCTTCCTCTTCTAGCGTAGAGAGGTTTGTTAAATCACTAAAATCCGCAACTTTGTCTACATCCCTATACAGAGGGTGTAAGTACTGTTTAAACGTTTGCATGATTGGTTTTTAGGCATGAAGTTACCAAGGGAGAGTATATATTAAAAAGGTAAAAAGTTCAAATAAAATAGAGGCTTTAAGCAAAACTTTTAAAGTGGTATATTAAACTACCATGAATAACCAATTAAAGTTGCTACTCTACATTGTTTTTATAGCAGGTGCTATTTTCTATTTCCAAGACAGTTTTGGGTTCCTAGATGTCTCTTTAATAGAGGACAAAGAAGCTACTCAAGAGGAGGGAGAAGATGAAGAAGAGGCTGTAGTTAAAGAAGTTCAAGAGGATCAGTACGTGGAGATATCTATTGGTGAGGGTGAAGAGATTAAGGTTAATGTAGAAGTTGCAGATACCGAGGCTCTTAGAATTCTTGGGTTATCTAACAGAAGATACCTAGGAGATTATGATGGAATGCTTTTTGTGTATGACCAGAATGTAAATAATCCCTTCTGGATGAAAGATACTTTTATTAATCTAGATATCATCTTTATAGACGAAAAAGGATTTATTGTAGATATTAAAGAAGATAACGAGCCCTGTTCAGATTCATATTGTCCCCAGATTCTTTCTGACCAGGAGTTCAGATACGTTTTGGAAGTAAATGGTGGATTTGCTAGGACAAATGGAGTGAAAGAAGGGCAGAATGTGACCATGAACTTGGTATCAAAGGAGTAAGGTGGTATAGTTTCTAGTTAACTTAGTTTAGACCTTAACAAAATGATAAATTCCTTAGTAGAGTGGTTAGTTCAAGCAATAGATTCTCTTGGTTATTTAGGAGTCTTAATTGCAGTATTTCTTGAAAGCTTTGTAGCAGTTATTCCAAGTCAGATAATATTACCTTTCTCTGGCTTTGTTGCCTCCCAAGGGTCTTTGAATATTGTTTTGGTTATCATAACTGTAGCTATTGGGGCATATTTAGGGAGTCTTCCTTTCTATTTTGTTGGAAGATGGGGAGATGATTTTGTACAGAAATTCTTAAAAAAGTATGGTAAGTACATATTTATCTCTAACGAGGATTTGGATAAGGGATACAAAGCCTTTGAAAAATATGGAGGAGGAATAGTATTTTTTGGCAGACTCCTACCTCTAATTAGAACTGTAATATCTTTTCCCGCAGGTGCTGCTAGAATGAAGTTCTCTATATTCTCTCTGTATACAATTGTAGGTAGTTTAATATTTGCCACCATCTCCTGTTTAGCGGGTTATTACATGGGTGAGAGCTGGCCAGTAGTTGCTGCCTATATTGAACAGTATGAGAACATAGTCCTTGCTTTGCTATCTATAGCACTTCTTATCTATATATGGAGAGGTATGAGAGAGTTTGTTAAGAAGTCTAAAGAAAAAGATATTAAGAAGGAAGCCTAGTACATTTTTATTAAAGATTTCCCATTCATTTCAGAGGGTTTCCCTATTCCCATCAATTGCAGAACAGTTGGTGCGATGTCACATAGTGCTCCGTAAGGGAGAACTCTTGGGGCGACATCTGTTCCAGAAAGAATAAAAGGAACAGGATTTATTGAGTGTTCTGTGTTTATAGAGTTGTCCTCCTCGTTAAGCATCTCTTCCGCATTCCCATGGTCAGCTGTAATAATTGCTGCACCCCCTAGGGATGTAAAATGGTTTACTAGTTCTTTTGTACAGTAATCAATTGTTTTAACTGCCTTCTTAGCCGCCTCAATATCTCCTGTGTGTGCAACCATGTCCGCGTTAGCGAAGTTTAAAAGAATAAAGTCATAGGGCATACCCTTTAATCTGTTTTTTAACAACTCTGTCATTTCTAAGGCACTCATCTCTGGTTTAAGATCGTATGTAGGAACTCTGGGAGATGGAACCACAACACGATCTTCTTTAGAATATGGTGAGGGCTGTCCACCATTAAAGAAGTACGTTACATGGGGGAACTTCTCTGTTTCAGCTATCCTTAATTGCCTTAATCCCATTGAATCTATAATTTTCCCAAGTGGAAGGTCAATATATTGTTTAGGAAATATTACATTTACAAGAAGGTCCTTTCTGTATTCTGTCATTGTTGCAACATAAAGGTTGCTTATTGGTTGTCTCACAAAACCTGCAAAGTTAGGGGACATGAAGGCCTCTGTTATTTGCAGTGTTCTGTCTGGTCTGTAATTTACCATTATGACAACGTCGTTAGCTTCGACCTTCCCAGGATTAATAACAGCAGGCTCCATAAATTCATCTGTAATACCTCTTTCGTAGGAAGCAGTAATGGCCCTATGGTATGTGGGGAATTTCTCACCCATGTTTTTTTCAAAAAGATAGTACGCTCTCTGTGTTCTATCCCATTTTCTATTTCTATCCATCGCGAAATATCTACCAACAATAGTAGCTATTTTCCCAACACCTCTTTCTAGACAAAATTTGTCTAATTCAACAAGATGATTAAGCGAAGCATTTGGTGCGGTATCTCTTCCATCCGTGATTGCATGAATAAATAACTCATTTTGGAAATTTAATCTAGCAAAGTAGTCCACTAGTGCTTTAAAGTGGTTAATATGTGAATGGACCGAACCATCACTTACCAAACCAATAAGGTGTACATTGCTATTATGCTTTTGTGCGTGTGCAAAAGCATTTTTTAATGTGTCATTTCTGTAAATAAGCTCATTCTCTATTGCCTTATTTATTCTTGGCAAATTCTGAAGAACAGTAGTCCCTGCACCTAGGTTTAGATGCCCAACCTCACTGTTTCCTTTAACATTTGGTGGTAATCCTACGGCTTTTCCAGATGCAAGAAGGTAAGTTCTTGGGGAGGTAGACCAGAGTTTGGCTAGATTCTCCGGTTGGCCTAAAACTACTGCGTTACCAGGGTTTTTGGGAGCTGCCCCCACGCCGTCTAATATTATTAATAGGACTTTTTGTTTTACATTCATAGGCAGTTGTTGTATATATTGTGGCATATTTTTGAAATTTATTCTATAATCACAACTGCAAATCAGTAATATTTTAAGGTAATTATTATGGACACCAATGTAATTAAGAAGGTAGAAGAGAGTTTTTACAAGAAAAGACCCGACGTTAGAGTTGGAGATACTGTAAGACTACATCTAAAAATTAAAGAAGCCGGGAAAGAGAGAACACAGATTTTTGAAGGCGTTGTTATTGCAATCAAGGGTTCTGGTTTAAGCAGGAACTTGGTAGCAAGAAAAATTTCTTACGGAGTAGGAGTAGAAAAGATTGTTCCTTTCCATGCACCAGCTTTGGAAAAGATAGAGGTTGTTAAGAGAGGTTCTGTAAGGAGATCTAAGCTTTACTACCTAAGAGGAAGAGTCGGAAGAAGAGCTCTTAAGGCTGGAGAAACAACAAATATCTACTTAACTGACGAAGAGGAAGTAGGAGTAGACATACCAGTGACGGGAGATGCAGAGGAAAAAGTAGCAGAAGAGGTAGTAGTCGCAGCAGAAGAAGTTGAAACACCTATAGAGGAAGTGAAAGAGGAAGAGGTAAAGGAAGAAAAGGTTGAAGAGAAGAAAGAGAATTAGTATATTTATATAAATGCAGGAGTAGTTCAATTGGTTAGAATATCTGTTTTCCAAACAGAGGGTTGCGG